>NZ_JBEXPH010000079.1:0-37727 GCF_040611955.1 Streptomyces sp. NPDC006510
CCCTGGACAGTCCGCTGCCGGAGCGGGCCGCGGTGGTGCGGCCCGGCGGCGGCCGCGGGCTGCGCGGCATCGCGGAACGGGCCGTACTGCTGGGCGGCCGCACGGAGGCAGGACCGCACGGCGACGGCGTGTGGCGGCTGACCGCCCGCCTCCCCCTGCGTACGACCGAAGGTCTGTGTACGGGCGCACGTCTGCGTTGGACCGAACGTCTGCGTACGGCCGAACGTCTGCGTACGACCGAAGAGGAGAGCCGATGAGCGCGACGGTCCGGGTGGTCATCGCCGACGACGAGCGCATGGTGCGTACGGCGCTGCGCGTCATCCTGGACGCCGAACCCGGTCTGGAGGTCGTCGGCGAGGCGGCGACCGGCGCGGAGGCGGTGTCCGTGGTGCGGGAACTGCGCCCCGATGTGGTGCTGATGGACGTACGGATGCCGGAGATCGACGGCATCCGGGCCACCGAGCAGATCCTCGGCACGCTCGACGCTCCCCCGCGGATCGTCGTCGTCACCACCTTCGAGAACGACTCCTACGTGTACGACGCGCTGGTCGCCGGAGCGGCCGGCTTTCTGCTCAAGCGGGTGGCGGCCGAGGATCTCGTGCGGGCGGTGCGGCTGGTGGCCCGCAGCGACACGTTGCTGTTCCCGTCGGCGGTCCGGGCGCTCGCGGCCGAGTACCGGAAGCGGGCGCCCGAACCGCCGCGGTGGGCGTCCCGGCTCACCGACCGGGAGGCGGAGGTGCTGCGGCTGATGGCGGCGGGGCTGACCAACGCGGAGATCGCCGGGCGGCTCTCCGTGGGGCCCGCGACGGCGAAGACGCATGTGGCGGCGGTGCTCGCGAAGACCGGCGCGCGGGACCGCACCCAGGCCGTGATAGCGGCGTACGAGTCGGGTTTCATCGCCCCCGGGCGCCCCGGCCCGCCATGAGAAACCGGTGAGAATCGCCGTATTCGGGAACAGCGTGCGGCGCCCCGCTCGTCCCTCGGGCGGGATGAACAGAACGATCAGGCACGCTTCGGTCTTCTGCCTGCTGCTGGTTCTCGCCCTGCTGGGGCGGGCGACCTGGGTGCAGGCGTACCAGGCCAAGGCGCTCGCAGACGACGACCGCAACCGGCGGAACACCATCGCGCAGTACGCGCAGCCGCTCGGGGACATCATCGTGGCCGGAAACCCGGTCACCGGATCGAAGAGGACGGTGGACAGCGACCTCGCGTACAAACGCAGCTACACACACGGCGAGCTCTACTCGGCCGTCACCGGCTACAGCTCGCAGGCGTACGGCGCCACCCAGCTAGAAGGGATCTACAGCCATGTGCTGGACGGCACCGACGACCGGCTGAAGAAGCCGGTGGACGCGGTGACGCGCAAGCAGGCGGCGCCGGGCAATGTCCTCACCACCATCGACCCGGGCGTGCAGAAGGCCGCGTACGAGGCGCTCGGCGACGACAAGGGGGCGGCGGTCGCGATCGACCCGAAGACCGGCCGGATCCTGGGCATGGTCTCCACCCCCTCGTACGACCCGTCGTCGATCAGCGGGACGGCGGACGGCGAAGCCTGGCAGAAGCTGCTCGACGACGAGAACAAGCCGATGGTCAACCGCGCGCTGCGGCAGCCGCTGGCGCCCGGTTCCACGTTCAAGCTGGTGGTGGCGGCCGCGGCACTGGA
The DNA here is from genome assembly GCF_040611955.1 of Streptomyces sp. NPDC006510. Lineage (NCBI taxonomy): Bacteria > Bacillati > Actinomycetota > Actinomycetes > Kitasatosporales > Streptomycetaceae > Streptomyces > Streptomyces sp. NPDC006510. The sequence goes on from NZ_JBEXPH010000079.1 coordinate 1,664, forward strand.
GGACGGGCTGTACGGCTCGGTCGACGAGCGCACCGCCAGCCCCAATCCGTACACGCTGCCCGGCACCAGCACCGTCCTGCGGAACGAGAACGCCTCGGCGCCCTGCGAGAACGCGACGCTGCGCACCGCGCTCCAGTACTCCTGCAACAACGTCTTCGCGAAGGCCGCCGCCGACCTCGGCCAGGACAAGGTCCGGGCGATGGCGGAGAAGTTCGGCTTCAACGCCGACAAGCTCGATGTGCCGGTGCGGGCGTCCAAGAGCGTCTACCCGTCCGGCATGGACAAGCCGCAGACGGCGCTCACGGGCATCGGCCAGTTCGAGGTCACCGCGACGCCGTTGCAGATGGCCATGGTCTCGGCCACCCTCGCCAACGGCGGCGAACTGGCCGCGCCGCACATGGTGTCCGCGGTGACCGACTCCAAGGGCAGCACGCTCCAGGAGTTCGCGGACGGGGACACCGAGCGGGTCGTCTCGCAGTCCACGGCGGAGCAGCTGCGCAGCGCCATGGTGACCGTCGTCGAACAGGGCACCGGCACCAACGCCCGGATCGCCGGGGCCGAGGTGGGCGGAAAGACGGGTACCGCGCAGAACGGCGTGGGCAACAGCAAGACCCCCTACGCCTGGTTCACCTCGTACGCGAAGGACGCCTCCAGTGGCAAGGAGGTCGCGGTCGCCGTGGTCGTCGAGGACTCGGGCGCGGCACGCTCGGAGGTCAGCGGCAACGGTCTGGCGGCGCCGATCGCCCAGAAGATGATGAAGGCGGCACTGGCGGACTGAGGAACCGGGAAGACGTCGCGGACGTACGGCAGGTGCCCTACGCCCGGCGGGGGACGACGGCCCCCGCCGGGCACGGAACCAGGCATCCTCCCGATGCCGCCGGGCCCCCTCGGTCAGCAGCCTGGACCCATGACGAAGGCGCTGGCCGGGAGGGTGTGGTGGGTGTTGTGGGTGCGGTGACGGGGTCGGCGACGGTACGGGTGCTGCGGGACCGTACGGCCGGGCTGTTTCTGACCGCGGTGGTGGTATCGGGTTTCGGAACCTCCGCGATGTGGCTCGCGGCCGGGGTCTGGGTCAAGTCGCTTACCGGGTCGGACAGTCTGGCGGCGCTCGCCGTGTTCGCCATGTGGCTGCCGGTGCTGGCCGGGCCGGCGCTCGGGACGATCGCCGACCGGATCGAGGGGAGGAAGCTTCTCGTCGGGTCGAATCTCGTCATGGCGGGGCTGCTCGCCTCGCTGACGACGGTTGATTCGGCGGGCCGGATCTGGATCCTCTTCGCCGTGCTCGTCCTGTACGGAGCGAGTTCCGTGCTGATGGGCGCGGCCGAGTCGGCGCTGGTCGCCGGGGCCGTCGACGCCCGGCTGCTCGGTGACTTCAACGGGCTGCGGATGGTGGCGGGCGAGGGCATGAAGCTGCTGGCACCGCTGGCCGGTGCCGGGCTGTACGCGCGGTTCGGGGGCGGGGCCGTGGCGCTGCTGGACGCGGCGTCGTTCGCGCTGGCGGCCGGGGTCTGCGCGCTGCTGCCGGCCGCGGAGCCGGCCGAGGCGCCCCGGACCGGCCGGCGGGGCGAACTCACCGCGGGCGTACGGCAGGTGTGGGGTTCGCCGGTGCTGCGGCCACTGGTGCTCGCGGGCTCGGTGACGATGCTGTGCGCGGGGCTCAACGGGGCCGCGGTCTACGCCGTCGTCGACAAGGGCCTGGGGCACGCCCCCACGTACGCGGGGGTGCTGTACGCGGTGCAGGGCGCCGGTTCCGTCGTGGTCGGAGTGCTGGCCGGTCCGCTGCTGCGGCGGCTCGGGGAGCGGGTGTTCGCCGCGGCCGGGATCGCGCTGTTCGCGGTGGCGGTGGGGGCGCGGGCGCTGCCGTACGACGCGGTGGCGCTGGCGGCGAGCGCGGCGGTCGGGATCGGGCTGCCGTGTGTGCTGATCGCCGCGATGACGGCGGTGCAGCGGGACACCCCGGAGTCCGTGCTGGGTCGCACCGCCGCGACCGCCAACACGCTGATGATGGTGCCGAACGCGGTGGCGCTGGCGCTCGGCGCGGGCCTGATCGCACTGGTGGACATCCGGGTGCTGCTGCCGCTGGTCGGTGCGGCGACGCTGCTGACCGCGGCCCTGTTGGTGACGGGCCGGCGGGGGAGGCTGACGGACGCCCCCACCGGCCCGGCTCCTTCATCGGCGGAGGCGTGAAAGCGCTCCGGCGACGGCCTGGAGGTCCGGGTCGGAGGCCAGCCCGGCGTGGTACAGGCGCAGTTGGTCCGCGCCGAGCGAGGCGGCGTGCGCGGCGTCCCGCCCCAGCGTGGCGGGGCTGCCGCCCATCCCCGTGACCACGGAGAAGTTGGCGGCGAGCACCCCGTCGCGGCCGGCGAACGGGCCGAGCACGGCCTCGCGTGCCGCGCCGCCGCCGGTGCAGGGCAGCACCACACCGTCCGCCACGGACAGGATGTGCTCCGGGTCGACGCCGACGTTCGCACCGGTGCGGTGGGGCGCGGGGTCGGCGTGCAGCAGCACCTGGAACCCCGGCTCCGCCGCCGCCCGCACGGCGGCGACCGCGGACTCCTGGAGCGTACGGGCGACCTTGCCGCGCCACCGGAGGGTGGCGGCGGCGAGGTCGGCGCCGAGGAGCTTCTCGATGCCCGCCCGGCCGGTCTCCGCGGAGCCGGAGCCGGCCCAGACCGGTTCCAGCGCACCGCGTACGGCCGTGGCCAGCCCGTCGGAGTCCAGGCCGTGTTCGGCATAGCCGGTCCGGCAGTCGGGGCAGAAGCAGAGCGACATCAGGTACTGCGCGGCGTCGCCCAGCCCGATGCCCGCGATCTTGTCGTGGGCGTGCAGATGCGCGAAGCCGTACCAGCCGCAGGACTCCAGCTCGGTGCCGCGCGCACCGGCGCGCACCGCCGCCTCCGCCGCCAGGGTGGTCAGGTACGCGCGGACCGCGGGCCGGGCGATGCACGGCGCCCAGGGGTAGCGGTCGCCGTACGCGTTGACCACACAGATGTCCGGATGTTCGGCGCCCAGCCGGGAGTTGTGGGCCAGGACCACCCAGGTGTGGACCTCCAGCCCGGCGGCGGTGAGGGCCTCGGCGGCCTCGGCGAGCGGATCGTCCGAGGCCACCCAGGACTGCTGGTGGGGACGCAGTTCGCGCCCCGCCCACCGGGCGGCGTCCGGCGGGTAGAGCACCGCGGCGTGCTCGGCGGTGACGATGCGGCGGCCGGGGTGACGCGGGGTCAGCGCCCGGGTGGAGTGGTAGGCGGCGGCGAGCGTCACCTGCTGGACTCCCAGGTCCGCGACGCGGCCGGCCGCGTCCGGGTCGCCGATGACGTCCCAGGGGTAGAGGAAGGCCGAGGTCTTCACCCGCGCCGCTCCTGCCCGTACTTCTCCAGCAGGGCCCGGCCGCGCGCGACGATCGCGGCGAGCTCCTCGATGTGGGCGGCGGGCGGCTCGGTGAGCGGGGTGCGGACCGTGCCGACGTCCAGGCCGCCCAGCCGGACTCCTGCCTTGACGAGCGAGACTGCGTAGCCGCGGCCCTTGGCGCGCAGTTCGACGAGCGGCCGGTAGAAGTGGTCGAGCAGCGCGCCCGTCAGTTCGTCGTCGCCGGAGTCCAGCGCCCGGTAGAAGGCGAGCGCGATGTCGGGCGCGAAGGCGAAGACGGCGGAGGAGTAGAGCGTGATGCCGATGCCCCGGTAGGCCGGGCCGGTGAGTTCGGCGGTGGGCAGTCCGTTGAAGTACAGGAAGTCCCGGCCCGGCAGTTCGGTGCGGACGGCGCTGACGATGCGCTGCATCAGGTCGAGGTCGCCGTAGCCGTCCTTGAGGCCGATGATGCCGGGCGTCCCGGCCAGCGCGACGACGGTGCCGGGGGTGAAGACGGCGTTGTCCCGCTGGTAGACGATCGTCTCCAGCGAAGTGGCCGCGGCGAGCGCGGCGTAGTGGCCCAGCAGCCCTTCCTGGTCGGCGACGACGAGATACGGGGGCATGGCGAGGAGCCCGTCCGCGCCCGCTTCCTCGGCGAGCTTCGCGTACTGGATCGCGAGCGCCGTGCCGTATCCGGCCCCCGCGACGACGGGCACCTCTCCGGCGGTCTCCTCGACTGCCGCGGCGACGACGCTGCGGAACTCCTCCGGCGTGAGCGCGTGGAACTCACCGGTGCCGCAGCAGGCGAAGACCGCCGCCGCACCGGCGTCGATGCCGGTGCGCACATGCGCGCGGAAGGCATCGAGGTCGACGGTGCCGTCCGGTCCGTACGCGGTGACGGGGAAGAAGAGCGGCCCGGCGACACGTCCGAGTCGGGCGGCAAGAGGGGCTGAGGTCACTGGCGCTCCCTGAGCGAGTTCAGGCGTGCACAATTATGATCTGCGTCCATATTCATGAACACCTTCACGCTAAGGCAGCCTCCCGGCGCAGGTCAAGGAGGGAAATGGCGGAGGCGACCGATGCCGAGCGCGGAGCAACTGATGCCGAGTGCGGAGCAAGCGGCTCCGTGCGCGCGACACCCGACCCCCGTCCGCACGCTTGACTCGGTACGCCAGGGCTTCTTAGCTTGTCCATGCATATGAATGCCATCCATGGATTTGACGTCCCGCGGGCAGGTGTCGCAAGTACCGCAGGGGCCGAGCCGCGCGCCCAGGCCGCGCGTGCGCACCTACGTACCGAGGAGATCCGCGTATGCCCGCTCCCCGCACCGTCCTGCTCACCGGCGCCGCCGGCGGCCTCGGCACCCTGATGCGCGGACTGCTGCCCGCGTACGGCTACGAGCTCCGCCTCTTCGACGCCGTCCCCGTCGAGGGCGAGCCGGACGCGATCACCGCCGACCTCGGCGACCGGGAGGCGCTGCGCGAGGCCGTGCGGGGTGTCGACGCGATCATCCACCTCGCGGGCATCTCCCTGGAAGCCTCTTTCGACAAGATCCTCAAGGCGAACATCGAGGGCACGTACAACCTCTACGAGGCCGCGCGCGAGGAGGGCGTGGGCCGCATCGTGTTCGCCTCCTCCAACCATGTCGTCGGCTACACCCCCCGCCCGCTGCCCGGCGACCCGCTGATCCCCGTCGGCGCCCCGCGCCGCCCCGACACCTTCTACGGCCTGTCCAAGTCGTTCGGCGAGGACCTCGCACAGCTGTACTGGGACCGGCACGGCGTGGAGACCGTCTCGGTGCGCATCGGCTCCTGCTTCCCCGAGCCGACATCGGTACGGATGCTCTCGGTCTGGATGAGCCCCGAGGACGGCGCCCGGCTCTTCCACGCGGCGCTCACCGCGAAGGACGTGCGGCACACCGTCGTGCACGGCTCGTCCGACAACACCCGGCTGTGGTGGGACCTGACGACGGCCCGCGCACTGGGGTACGAGCCGAGGGACGACTCCGAGCCGTACGCGGCCCGGCTCATCGCCGAACAGGGCGAACTGGACCCGGACAACCCCGACCACGCCCACCTCGGCGGTCACTTCTGCACCAATCCGCCGATCTGGCCGCGCTGACAACAGCTCGGGCCCACAGAAATCCGCGCGACAGGGCGCCCGTGCGACGGGCAGGATGCGGAGCCATGCCGAGACCTTCCGGATTCCTGTACGAGCAGCACGGCGACGCGAGCGTCACCATCACCCACCACGGCCGTCCCGCCGGCACTCTGCGCGGCGGCCGGGCGGAGAAGTTCCTGGCCGAGGTGGAGTCGGGCGACGCGCAACTGGTGATGGCCCGCTGGACGGGGGCGTACAAGCACGGCAACGAGCGCACCGCGCGCAACCACCCGCGCAACCGCTGACGGGGCGAGCGGGCAAACAGGCGGGCGGACGAGCGGGCGCCCGTACGGCCGAAGCTCGCCAAAGGTAAGGGAACGGCAAAGCGAGGTCGTTCGTTACCCCGAGCATGACCGCTATGACCCCCGGCTCGAACATCCCTCTCTCCGCCGCCCGCGTGGCAGTGGACGTCTCCGCACCCGTGCGGCTCGACGTTTCGGGCCTGCTGCTCACCGCCGACGGCAAGGTGCGCTCCGACGACGACTTCATCTTCTACAACCAGCCCAACGGCCCCGGCGTGACCTACCGCTCCGGCGGCGGCACCGCGCCGGACGCGATCGTGGTGGACACCACCGCGGTCCCGCCCGGCATCGAGAAGATCGTCGTCACGGCGAGCCCGGACGCGGCGGGCCAGACCTTCCAGGGCATCGAGCCCACCGCGACCGTGCGCAACGCCGACGACGGCAGCGCGCTCGCCACGTTCACCCCGCCCCGGCTGGGCGCCGAGACGGCACTCGTGGTCATCGAGGTCTATCTCCGCAACGGCGCCTGGAAGGCCCGCGCGGTCGGCCAGGGCTATGCGAACGGGCTGGCCGGCATCGCCACGGACTTCGGCGTCTCGGTCGAGGAGGAGCCCGCCGCCCCGCCGGCACCCGCACCCGTGGCGCCCCCGATGCCCGCCGCCGCCCCGGTGGACCCCCGCATCGCCGCGCCGCCGGCCCCCGCCGCCCCGCCGGCTCCGCCCGCTGCCGCGCCCGGCACCGGCAAGATCAACCTCGACAAGGGACGGGTCAGCCTCCAGAAGAACCAGACGGTCTCCCTGGTCAAGGGCGGCCGGCCGCTGCTCTCCCAGGTCAAGATGGGCCTCGGCTGGGAGCCCGCGTTCCGGGGCAAGGACATCGACCTCGATGCCTCCGTGATCGCCTACGGCCCCAACCGGAACCACCTGGACAGCTGCTACTTCGGCAAGCTCTCCATCCTGAACGGCGCGATCAAGCACTCCGGCGACAACCTCACGGGCGAGGGCGCGGGTGACGACGAGGTGATCCTCGTGGACCTGGGCCGGATCCCGGCGGAGGCGACCGGTCTGGTCTTCACGGTCAACTCGTTCACCGGCCAGAAGTTCACCGAGGTCGCCAAGGCCTACTGCCGGCTGGTCGACGCGGCCACCGGCGAGGAGCTGGTCCGCTTCGACCTGACCGGCGCCGAGCCGCAGACCGGCGTGATGATGGCCAAGCTGATCAAGCAGTTCTCCGGTGAGTGGGAGATGACGGCCATGGGCGACTTCGTGAAGTCGCGGACCGTCCGCGGCATGGTGAAGCCCGCCGCCCAGGCGCTGTAACGCGGCAGGGATTCCGGAAACGGTTCGGGGGGCATCCGCGGATGCGGATGCCCCCCGAGACCCGGGTCGTGGCCGGCGCGCTCTCAGAGCTTGGTCAGCTTGGAGTACGGGCTCAGGATCCTTCCCTGCCGCCCGGAGAAGTCGATGAGCACCGCGTCGTTGTCGCCCTCGACCGCGAGCACGCGGCCGAGTCCGAACTGGTCGTGCGACACCCTGTCGCCCACATCGAACAATTCGACCGGTGGGGCCGCCTGGGCCGGGCGGTTGAAGGGACTGGAAGGCAGGTGGCGCCGGGAACCGGCTGACTGTTTCATTACGTTGAGTATGCGCCCTGGAAACGCCCGACGCCATGCCCGTTCACCGCCGGGGGCGCACTGATACCGGATTCGTGATCAGCGGATCCAGGGCCAGTCCGCGTCCCGGCCCGCTTCCAGCAGCGGCACCATGCGGAACGCCGCGTCCGAAAGACCCCCGAAGGTGTGGCGCATCCCGTCTCCCGAGGGGGCGTGTCCGACCTGGTACCCGGCCAGGTTCCAGGTGTAGACGGGCACGGTGGCAGGCACCGCCGCGGTGGCGTCCGCGGCGTACGAGAACGACGCCTGCTCGTCGGTGACGATCATTACCCGGTCATGCCTCCGGTAGTGGCGGCGCACCGCCTCCGCGGTGTTGGTGCCGCCGAGGTTGCCGAACCGCTCCAGGACCTTCAGCACGGACTCGCTCCGGCGGTATGTCACCGGTGCACTGTTCGTACCGAATTGCACCAGATCGGCGTCGGCCGCCCGGAGCGCCAGCGCCGTGCCGAAGATCGCGGCGGCGTCGGCCCGGTTGAGCTGCGAGCGGTCCGAGAGCCGCGACCACATCGAGCCCGAGCGGTCGACCAGGACCAGCGTCCGGCCCGGCAGGGCGGGCACATTGACCAGCGAGTGGCCGAGCGCCTTCTCCAGCGGGTGGGCCCAGCGCAGCGAGGGCGCGTGCTGATAGGCGGCGAGGTAGCGGAACGGGAACTGCTGGGACGCGGCGACCGCGGCCGGGTCGCAGATCTTCGCGGCGACCCGCGCGGCGACCTCGTCCGAGACGCCCGCCTCATCGAAGTTGCGCAGATTGCGCAGCAGGGCCATCGCACCCATCGACGGAATCACCGCTTCCCAGGCCGCGGCGTCCATCGGCCCCTGCAGCCAGCCCGCCAGGGCCTCCCAGGTCATGCCCGCGGCGGCCAGCCGGTCCGCCCCGTCGGCGCTCTCGACCACGGCCCGCCGCTCCTCGGCCGGCAGCTCCATCAGCGCGCGGTGGGCGGTGAGAACGCGGTCGGAGGCCGGCACCACGGCCGTCTCCGGGTGGTGGCGGCGGTCGAGTGCGTACCGGAACAGCTCGCCCTGCCACGGCTTCTCGGGATCGGGCGAGGCATGCACCAGGTTCAGGATGTCGCCGAAGCGGTAGCCCTTGGACGCGGTGTCGTACTTCAGCAGCGACTTGCCGTTGTAGAGGCGGCGCACGGCGTCGGCGATGCCGCGCTTGACCGGCTTGGGCACGGCGCGGCCGTAGCGCGAGGTCCAGTACCCGAGGAGCTCCCCGGGCTCGTCGGCGCGCAGCAGGACGGAGTCGACGACCTGGCGGTTGGTGGGGCCGTCCTCGGCGCCCGCGTCCAGCCGCGCCTTCACGTACTCGGCGGCGCCGACGATCGAGGCGGTACGCATCCGGCCGTCGCGGCGCAGCCAGTGGAGCAGGCCGGCGGTCCATTCGGGGTCGCCGACGGCGAGTACCCGCACCAGCTCGGCGAAGCGCTCGTCGCGCTGCTCGCCGTCCTCGTAGAAGGTCTGCTGCGATACGAAATTGGCGACCGCGAGCAGAAAGAGCTCGGAGCGGTTGTCGCGCAGATGTCCCCGGCCGCCCTGGTGGGTCGGCGCGGTGCGCCCGGTCGACTTCACGGGCGAGGTGACACGGGGCCTGGTCATGCGGATGTTGAAGCGTGCCATGTGAATTCCCCCGAATTCATTGGGAGAAGGCACAGCGGAAAGGGTGCCCGAGATCAGGAGTCGGCGACGGGCATCACTGATGCTCTACCGATTTGAGCTACCGGCCGTGGCCGGACGGGACTCGAACCCGCAACCGTCTGTTCAATGGAAGTATCCGTCGCCTGCGCACCGGGCACCCCCCGGCGTCTGTGCCTCCCGAGATCAGAGTCGGCAGCGGCGGTTTCATGACAGGAAGTAGCCGCGGCCTGCGCACCGGGAGGTGCAATGCTGGTGTTGCTGATGAAGTTGTGGTGCCCAGAGATCAGGGTCGGCGGAACCGACGAAGGCGCTCTACCGGCTGAGCTACACCGGATCGGAATCCGGCGGCGGGACTCGAACCCGCGACATCCCCATTATCATTGGAAGTAGGTCCTGCCTGCGCACCTGGGCACAGACAGGACTCTAGGGGGATGTCCGGGCGGCGCGCGAGGGAATTACGCGCGCCGGGTGACCGGATGTCAGTCGCGGTTCGGCTGGCGCTTCCACGGCCCGGTGATGGCGAGCATGATGCCCGGTGTCTGGATGTTGGCGTACAGCGTCCGGCCGTCGGGCGAGAACGTGACACCGGTGAACTCGCTGTACTCCGGCTCCGCTTCGCTGCCGATGTTCAGCTCGTTGCGCGCGATGGGGTAGGTGCGGCCGTTCTCGGTCGCGCCGAAGAGGTGCTGGATGCCGTTGCCGTCCTCGGCGATGACCAGGCCGCCGTACGGCGAGACGGTGATGTTGTCCGGGCCGTCGAAGGCACCGTCCTTCGACGGGTCGGCGTTCACACCGAGGAGCACCTTCAACGTCAGCGTGCGGCGCTTGGGGTCGTAGAACCAGACCTGGCCGTCATGCTGGACGGGGCTCTCGGAGCGGGCGAACGAGGAGACGATGTAGGCGCCGCCGTCGCCCCACCACATGCCTTCGAGCTTGCGGGCGCGGGTGACCTCGCCGGCGGCGAACTGCTTGCGCACCGAGACGGTCCTGGCGTCACGGTCGGGTACGTCGACCCAGTCCACGCCGTACACCGTGCCGATCTTCGTGGCGCGGGACAGGTCGTCGACGAACTTGCCGTTGCTGTCGAAGCACTTGGTGGCCTGGAGGACACCGGCGTCGTCGGCGAGCGTGCGGAGCTTGCCGCGGCCGTGCCGGAAGCCGTGCGGCGGAACCCAGCGGTAGAGCAATCCGTTGGGACCCGAGGCGTCCTCGGTCAGGTAGGCGTGACCGCGCTTGGGGTCGATGACGACGGCCTCGTGGGCGTACCGGCCGAACGCCTTGATCGGGCGCGGGTCGCGGTTGGCGCGCTTGTCGTACGGGTCGACCTCGAAGACGTAGCCGTGGTCCTTGAGCAGGCCGTTCTTGCCGGCCTTGTCCTCGGTCTCCTCGCAGGTGAGCCAGGTGCCCCACGGGGAGGCGCCACCGGCGCAGTTGGTGGACGTACCGGCTATGCCGACCCACTCGGCGGTACGGCCGTCGCGACGGGTCTCCACGACGGTGCAGCCACCGGCCGCGACCGGGTCGTAGACGAGGCCCTCGGCGAGCGGCACCGGGTGCTCCCAGCCGGCCCGGGTGCCGCTGAGCTCGTGGTTGTTGACGAGCAGGGTGACGCCGCGCGGGCCTTCGAAGGTGGCGGTGCCGTCGTGGTTGGAGGGGGTGTACTCGCCGGACTCCAGCTTGGTGACACCGCTGTGGGTGATGACCTGGTACGAGAAGCCGGCGGGGAGCGCGAGCAGGCCCTCGGGGTCGGCGATCAGCGGCCCGTAGCCGGGCTCGCGGTCATGGCCGTGTCCGTGGTCGTGACCGTCGTGGCCGTCGTGGCCGTGCTTCGGGTCCCCGGCGGCCAGGGCGCCCGGCGCGGTGGCCAGCGCCGCGACGGTGCCGGTCAGTGCGATGCCGGCACCGGTGAGGGCGGACTGTCGGGTGAATTCCCTGCGCGTGAAGGGCATCACGTACTCCTGGGGCAACTGGGCGGGTTGTTGGCGCGCCCACAGTCGCGCCCTTGTGCCAACACCAGTTGAACTGCGGGCGACGCCGGGGGGCATCCTTCCTGTGCAATTGGCCGGAAGGCATGTCCCGAAGTCGCCGTTGCCCGCGGACCGGACCTCTCGCGCCCGCCCGCTTCGTACCTGGCCGGAGGGTCAGGCCCCCTTGCGCGACCGGGCCTTGAACGCCGCCTTGCGGGCCTCCTTGGCCTTCTTCTTGTCGCTGTGCAGCCGGCCCATCGCTTCGAGGACGTCCGCGGTCGCCGGGTGCGCCACCCGCCACGCCTCGTCGAAGAAGCCGCTGTGCTGGCCCGCCAGTCCCTCGACCAGGCCCTGGAGTTCCTCCAGATCGCCGTCGCTCTCCAACTGGGCCGCGATCGTGTCAATGGCGAGCCAGAAGATCATCGACTCCGGCGGGACGGGTACATCGGACGCGCCCAGCTCCGCGAGCCAGACCCGGGCGAGGCCGCCCAGCTCGCGGTCGTCCAGCACCGCGCGCACCGCGGGCTCCGCCTCCGCGCCGACCAGGGCGAGCGCCTGCTGGCAGTGGAGCCTGCGCAGCGGCGCCTGCCGGTCCGTGCCGCGGGCCGCCGCCAGGAGTTCGGCCGCCGCGCCCTTTGCACCGCCGCGCCGGGCGAGCCACAGCTCGACCTCGCTACGGGCCGCCGCCTCCGGGTAGTACGCGATGCCGCCGAGCAGTGCGTCGGCGCCCTTGTCCGCGAAGTCGCCGATCGCCGGGGCGTCCACCCCGGCCTCCAGCATCCGGGTCCGCAGGCCGTACAGGCCGAGGGGGGTCAGCTTCACCATTCCGTACCGGGTGACGTCCTCGTCGTCGGCCGGCGGGGTGGCGTCCTCGCCCTCCTCGACCAGCAACGCCTCGTCCACCGGGCGGTACTCGACGATCCCGATGGGTTCGAGGACCCGGAACTGGTCGTCGAGGCGCATCATCGCCTCGGACACCTGTTCAAGGATGTCGTCGGTGGGCTCGCCCATGTCGTCGGGGACGATCACCGACGCGGCGAGGGCGGGCAGCGGTACGGGGGCCGGGTCGGTGCCGCCGTGGCCGTCGCCGACGGTGAGCAGATACAGGTTGCCGAGGACCCCGTCGAGGAACTCCGCCTCGACCTCCGGGTCCCAGTCCAGGGATTCGAAGTCGATCGAGCCGTCCTCGCCGACGAGTTCGGCGAGGTCCTCGAAGACGGGCGCGGTGGCGTCGGCGTGGACGGCCTCCAGACCGTCGAGCCAGATCGACAGGACGTCCTTCGGTGACCCACCAGTGATCAGCGCCAGGTTCGCACCGGCCGAGGCGGTGCCCTCCGCGTCCTGTCCGGCATCCTCCTGGGGGTCCTCGACATCGACGAGCCCCGCGTCGACCGCGAGCCGCCACGCCTCGCTCGCCTCCGCCGCGCCGTCCTCGTCGGCCGCCAGGCCGAGGTGCTCGGCCGCCGTGGGCAGTTGTGCGTCGACGAGCTCGCCACCGGCGCCGACCCGGGTCCCGGGGCCCGCCCAGCGGGCGAGCCGGACGGCGCGGGCGAGCAGCGGCGCGGCGAGCGCGTCCCGTGCCAGCTCGGCCTCGGTGCGCAGCCGTACGGGCGGCAGGGTGGGGCGCTCTGCGGACATCAGGTGGTTCTCCTCGGGGTACCAGGCGTACGGATCGGGTGCGCTGGACATACGGATCGGGCGCACCGGGCGCACCGATCGGGGGCCCAAGCGTAGACGCATTTCGCCCCATGCCGCCCGGTTCATACAACGGACAACGGCAGTCCACCCGGCAGACCTTGACAACGGCCTTGCGCACACAAGAGATTGACGCGCGTAGACCTCCACCCCGACCCTCGATACCCACGGAGCCCGTGATGCCTGCCGCATCGTCCAGAACGACCGCCGTCTCCGCCGTAGTCACCGCCGCCCTCGCCGCCGGTCTGCTCACCGGCGCCGCGACCACCTCCGCGTCCGCCTCCGACACGCCCGCCCAGCCCGTGGACGGCCAGGTACGGATCCACGACGTCCAGGGCTCCACCCGGATATCCCCGCTCGTCGGCCGGCAGGTCGGCGAGGTGGCGGGCATCGTCACGGGAGTGCGGACGTACGGCTCGAAGGGCTTCTGGTTCCAGGACCCGAACCCCGACGCCGACCCCGCCACCAGCGAGGGCATCTTCGTCTACACCGGCTCCGCGCCCACCGTCGCGGTCGGCGACGCGGTCACCGTCTCCGGCACGGTCACCGAGTACGTCCCGGGCGGCCTCGACTCGGGCAATCAGTCGCTCACCCAGATCAGCAAGCCCACCGTCGCCGTGGTGTCCTCCGGCAACGCGCTGCCCGAGCCGGTACGGGTCTCGGAGCGCTCGGTCCCCTCCCGGTACACCCCTGAGGGTGACCCCGCAGCGGGTGGCTCCGTCAACGCGCTGCCCCTCGAACCGTCCCGTTACGCCCTCGACTACTACGAGTCGATCGAAGGCATGAACATCAGCGTCGGCACCTCGCGGGTGGTCGGCGCCACCGACGCGCACGCCGAGCTGTGGGTGACGGTGAAGCCGCACGAGAACGACGCCCGCCGCGGCGGCACCGTCTACGGCTCGTACCGCTCCCAGAACACCGGACGGCTGCAGATCCAGTCCCTGGTGCCGCTCGCCCAGCAGCCCTTCCCCAAGGCGGACGTGGGCGATGTGCTGTCCGGTACGACCGAGGGCCCGCTCGACTTCAGCCAGTACGGCGGCTACACGCTGACCGCCCGCACCATGGGCACGGTCACCGGCAACGGCCTGCGGCGGGAGACCACCCGTGCGCAGCGCGGCGGCGAGCTGGCCGTGGCGACGTACAACGTCGAGAACCTCGACCCGACCGACCCGCAGCAGAAGTTCGACGCGCTCGCCGCCGCGGTCGTCGACAACCTCGCCTCGCCCGACATCGTGGCGCTGGAGGAGATCCAGGACAACAACGGCGCGAAGAGCGACGGCACGGTCGCCGCCGATCTGACGGTGAAGAAGTTCACCGACGCGATCGTGGCGGCGGGCGGCCCGGCGTACGAGTGGCGCTCCATCGACCCGCAGGACAAGAAGGACGGCGGCGAGCCCGGCGGCAACATCCGTCAGGTGTTCCTGTTCAACCCGGAGCGGGTCTCGTTCACCGACCGGGCCGGCGGCGACGCGACGACGGCGACCGAGGTCGTACGGGAGCGGGGCCGCGCCGCGCTGACCCTCTCCCCCGGCCGGATCGACCCGGCGAACGCGGCGTGGGAGAACAGCCGCAAGCCGCTGGTCGGGGAGTTCAGCTTCCGCGGCCGTACGGTCTTCGTCGTCGCCAACCACTTCGCCTCCAAGGGCGGCGACGAGTCCATCTTCTCGCAGCACCAGCCGCCCACCCGCTCCTCGGAGGTCCAGCGGCACGCGCAGGGCGAGGCGGTCAACACCTTCGTCAAGAAGCTGCTGGGCGTCCAGAAGAACGCGGACGTCCTGGTCGTCGGCGACATCAACGACTTCGAGTTCTCCGGCACGGCGAAGGCGCTGACGGCCGGGGGCGCGCTGTACCCGGCGATCAAGTCCCTGCCGCGCTCGGAGCGTTACAGCTATGTCTACCAGGGCAACAGCCAGGTCCTCGACCAGATCCTGACCAGCCCCTCGATCGACGACTTCCAGTACGACAGCGTGCACATCAACGCCGAGTTCGCCGATCAGAACAGCGACCACGACCCGCAGGTGCTCCGCTTCCGCCCGTAGCGGCGGCGCTACGCGCCCGCCCCCGGCCGGATGCTGAGGGCGGGCGTGTACCGGTGCACTCCGCCGCCGGTCACCCCCGGGTACGACTGCACCCGCTCCCACTGCGGCGTACGCGACCCGATCCCGGCACCGGGCGCGGCCAGTGCGTCGACATGGGCCGCGGCGCTCTCCCATTCGGCGTAATTGAGCACCCGCGTCCCGTCGGTGCTCACATGGAAGTGCCCGGAGATGCCGCCGGGGGCGGGCGCCGGATCGGTTCCGAGCGCCTCGAACACGGTGTCCACCCAGTCCCGTTGCCGCGCCTTGTCCGGACCCTCGAACTCGACGTCGACGATCACGACGCAGCCCGGCTCCCGTCCGTCGTCGTCCCGCAGCGACACGGAACGGTAGAGCTCAAGGGTGTGCAGTCCGAGCCGCCGGATGCCCGGCACGGCGGCGTCGATCTCCGCGTTGCGCTCGTCCCTGCCGTGCCGGAAGAAGTCCTGGTACGCCTGCTCACCACTCCACTGGCTGTAGTGGAACAGGGTCTTCCCGTCCTCACCGGCATGGACGGTGTACGAAAGAAGTCCCGGATGCGGCCAGTCCCGGCTGTCCCACGCCTCGCGAATGGCCTCGACCGTCCGTCGTCGGCGCTCCGGGGTGCCGACATCCCAGGTGCTCGCCTTGACGAGTCCGACGTCGTTACGGGCAAGATCGGGGCGGGATTGGAATTGCACGCTCATGACGGGTCCTCCTGCACCGGGGCACCCGGGTGGTGCGCCGCTGTCGGCCACCCTGGTACGTCAAGTGCGCTTGAGGTCAACAGCACGCCCTGTCGGCACCGTCAGGCGCACCGACAGCACAACGAACGGAGTACCGCATGGCACCGCACCTGAGGACGATCAGCCGCGAGGAGCATCTGGCGTTCGTCGCGAGCCGTCCCGCCGCGAGCCATATGCAGGTTCCGTCGTGGGGCGATGTGAAGCCCGACTGGCGTGCGGAGAGCATCGGCTGGTTCGACCGGGACGGCGCGGGCCGGGAACGGATCGTCGGAGCCGGGCTGGTCCTGTACCGGCCGATCCCCCGGGTGAAGCGCTATCTGGCCTATCTGCCGGAGGGCCCGGTCATCGACTGGCACAGCACGGGGCTGCGGCAGTGGCTGGATCCGATGCTGGCGCATCTGAAGGCGCAGGGCGCGTTCTCGGTGCGCATGGGCCCGCCGGTGGTCGCCCGGCGCTGGGATGCCCGGACCGTCAAGGACGCCATCGCCGACCCGGCCGCCGGACGCCTGCGCGACGTACCGCCGGACGCGGAGGAGCCGCGGGCCGCCGAGGTCGTGGAGCAGCTGCGTGCACTGGGCTGGCGGCGGGGCGAGGAGGAGAGCGAGGACGGTTTCAGCGCGGGGCAGCCCCGGTACGTCTTCCAGGTGCCGTTCGCCGGGCTGTCGCTGGAGGAGATCCGGGGCAATCTGAACCAGCAGTGGCGGCGCAACATCAAGAAGGCGGAGAAGGCGGGCGTCAAGGTCGTCGAGGGCGGTCACGAGGACCTCCCGGCCTTCTACGAGCTGTACCGCGAGACGGCCGGGCGCGACCGCTTCATCCCTCGTCCGCTCGCCTACTTCCAGCGGATGTGGACCGTGCTGCGGGCCGAGGACCCCGACCGGATGCGGCTCTACCTCGCCCAGCACGAGGGCGAGACGCTCTCCGCGGCGACGATGCTGACCGTGGGCAACCACGTCTGGTACTCCTACGGCGCCTCCACCGGCCGCAAGCGCGAGGTGCAGCCCAGCAACGCCATCCAGTGGCGCATGATGAGCGACGCGCACGAACGGGGCGCGGCCGTCTACGACTTGCGCGGCATCACCGACACCCTCGACGAGAGCAACCATCTGGTGGGCCTGCTGCGTTTCAAGGTCGGCACGGGCGGCCGGGCCGCCGAGTACATCGGCGAGTGGGACTACCCGGTCAACAAGGTGCTCCACAAGGCCTTCAGCCTCTACATGGCTCGTCGCTGACCCACCGTCCGGCACGGGCTCCGCGGCGCCCGTGCCAGACTCCGGAGCATGATCCTTCGCACCGCCACCCGCGCCGACCTGCCCGCCGTCCTCGCCCTGCTCGCCGACGAGGAGCGGGTCGTCGATCCGGCCTCGGTCGTGGTCGACGACGCGTACGAGAGGGCCTTCGCCGCCATCGAGAGCGACCCGCGCAACGAGATGCTGGTGCTGGTGGACGGCGACACCGTGCTGGGCTGTGCGCAGGCCACGTACATACCGGGGCTCGGCCGGAACGGCGAGGAGCGGGCGCTGATCGAGGCGGTACGGGTCAGGGCCGACCGGCGGGGCGGCGGGCTGGGGCGGGAGCTGATGAAGCGGGCGGTGGACCGGGCCCGGCTGCGGGGGTGCGGGCTGATGCAGCTGACCAGCGGCAAGCGGCGTGCGGACGCGCACCGGTTCTACGAGTCGCTGGGCTTCGCCCGCAGCCACGAGGGCTTCAAGCTCGCCCTCTGACCCCGCGCCGCCGGGGCGCTACTGGCCGGAATCGGCCCGCCACGCGGTCATGTTGAGCTCGTCGAGCAGCCGTACGTCGCTGCCCTTGAGCGGGAAGGTGCGCGCCTCCAGGCCGGGGGCCGGGGCGATCTCCAGTGCGTCGCCCTCGATGAGGTCACCGCCGGTCGGGGTGGACACCCAGGCCAGGAGCGACCGCATGGTCTTCCCCGGCTTCAGCATGACCTCCTGCGGCCCGCGGTCGCTGCCCATGTACGAGGAGCCCGGATTCACCGGGACGGGCAGCGGGTCGCCGGCCTCGTCCAGGGCCCGGACGGACGGGTAGCCGTGGACCCGGTACGGCTTGCTGCCGCAGTTGGTGAGGGTGAGGCCGACGGCCCGGTGGCCGAGCGCCGCTTCCACCTCGCCCATGTCGACGACGAGTCCGGAGGACGGGCAGCCGGCCGGGACGGTGGGGGTGGGGGCGGGCCCCTGCGCGGCCGGCGGCCGGTCGGGGAGCACCGGCGCGGAGACGCTCGGGAACGGTGTCGGCAGCTTGTCGGCGTGCACCCCGTACGAACGGCTGGGCGTCGGTTCCGGCTCGCCCTCGCCCGCCGGTACGAGGAACCCGGCGCATCCGGAGAGCGTGAGGCCCAGCACCCCGGCCAGGAGCCCGGCCGCCAGCGGCCCCCGTCTCCCGGTCCCCGTTCCGGTCCCCGCCAGTCCTCGCACGCTCACGCACCCACCCCGGTCTCGGCCTGTCGCATAGCCGTTCGATCATGCCAGAGTGCGGGACCCGGCCCCGCGACCGTTAAGCGGTTCTTGCCGCTCATCCCGAGCAGATCTAAGTGGACCTTCACGGTCCGACAGGCCGACAATTCGGGAATGATCGCATCCGCAACCCCCTTCGGCCGCACGCTCTGCGCCATGATCACGCCGTTCACCGACTCCGGCGCACTGGACCCGGACGCCGCCGCGAAGCATGCCGCCGCCCTGGTCGCCGACGGCTGCGACGGCCTGGTGCTGAGCGGTACCACCGGCGAGTCCCCGACCACCACCGACGCCGAGAAGACCGCACTGCTGCGGGCGGTCAGGGCGGCGGTCGGCGACGGGGTGCCGATCGTCGCCGGGGTCGGCAGCGCGGACACCCGGCACACCGTGAACCTCGCCCGGCAGGCCGAACGGGCGGGCGCGGACGGCCTGTTGGTGGTGACCCCGTACTACAGCCGGCCGCCGCAGGCCGCCGTCGAGGCACACTTCAGGCGCGTCGCCGACGCGACCGGCCTGCCGCTGATGCTGTACGACATCCCCGGCCGCACCGGCACCCGCATCGAGCCGGAGACCCTGCTGCGGCTCGCGGAGCACCCGCGCGTCGCGGCCGTGAAGGACTGCGCGTACGACCTGCTCGGCTCCACGAAGGTGATCGGCGCGACCTCGCTGGCGTACTACTCGGGCTGCGAGGAGCTCAACCTGCCGTTGTACGCGGTGGGCGCGGCGGGCTATGTCAGCACGGTCGCCAATGTGGCGCCCCGGGCGCTGAGGGCGGTCCTGGACGCGTTCGACGCCGGGGACACCGCCGGAGCCGCCCGGCACAACCGGCTCGTCCTCCCGCTCGCCGAACTGATGATGGCGTCCGGGCTGCCCGGCACGGTCACGGCGAAGGCCCTGCTCGGCGCCGGACCGGTCCGCGAACCGCTGCAGCCCGCCGGGCGCGAGGCGACCGACGGGCTGCGGAGGGCTTACGAGCAACTGCTCGCCGCCACGGGTTAGTTGTGGCTGTGCAGGACGTCGTTGAGGCCGCCCCAGACCGCGTTGTTCGGGCGGGCCTCGACGGCGCCGGAGACCGAGTTGCGGCGGAAGAGGATGTTCGAGGCGCCGGAGAGCTCACGGGCCTTGACGATCTGGCCGTCCGGCAGCGTGACGCGGGTACCGGCCGTGACGTAGAGCCCGGCCTCGACGACGCACTCGTCGCCGAGCGCGATCCCGACACCGGCCTCGGCGCCGATCAGGCAGCGCTCGCCGATGACGATGCGCTCCTTGCCGCCGCCGGAGAGGGTGCCCATGGTGGAGGCGCCGCCGCCGATGTCGGAGCCGTCGCCGACGACGACGCCCGCGGAGATGCGGCCCTCGACCATCGACGTGCCGAGGGTGCCCGCGTTGAAGTTGACGAAGCCCTCGTGCATGACGGTCGTGCCGGCGGCGAGGTGCGCGCCGAGCCTGACCCGGTCGGCATCGGCGATCCGGACGCCCTTCGGTGCGACGTAGTCCGTCATCCGGGGGAACTTGTCGACCGAGGTGACCTGGAGGTGCAGTCCCTCGGCGCGGGCGTTCAACCGCACCCTCTCCACGTCGTCGACGGCGACCGGGCCGAGCGAGGTCCAGGCGACATTGGTGAGGAGGCCGAAGAGCCCGTCCAGGTTCTGGCCGTGCGGCTGGACGAGGCGGTGCGAGAGGAGGTGCAGGCGCAGGTAGGCGTCGTGCCCGTCGATCGGCTTGTCGTCGAGCGAGGCGATGACCGTACGTACGGCGACGATCTCGACACCGCGGCGGGCGTCCACGCCGATCGCCTTGGCGGCTCCCTCGCCGAGGAGGTTGACGGCCTGGTCGGGGGTGAGCCGCGTGGTTCCGGCCGGGCCCGGCTCGGCGGTGAGCTCGGGGGCGGGGAACCAGGTGTCGAGAACGGAACCGTCGCCGGCGATGGTGGCGAGGCCGGCGGCGACGGCGCCGGTGGTGCGAGCAGGAGTCGTGTCGGTCATGACACGAAACCTAACCGGCGAGGCGCCACCGGGGCCAACCGGTCTCGCCGGATGGTCGCGCCCCGGCCGGGGAGCCGGACCTGCCAGGTCAGCCGGGCCGCGTCTGCCGTTCGGGTACCGGCACGGCGGCCTCCGCGCGCACCGGCCCCGGCACCGCCCCGGACCCCCACGGCCCCCACGGCCGCCGCGCCGCCAGCACCGCCACCCCCGCGCCGCAGGCCAGCACCGCGCAGGCGGGCCAGAGCAGTCCGGGCGCGTGGGCGTAGAGCGCACCGCCGAGCGGCGGCGCCAGCACCTGGCCGCTGATGGAGGCGCCCGCGTACAGGCTCTGGAAGCGGCCCTGCGCATGGGCGGGGGCCTGGTCGGCGACGTACGCCGTGGCGGTGGTCTTGTAGAGGATCTCGCCCGCGGTCAGCGAGGCCATCATCGTGACGGCGAACAGCGCGCCGACCCCCGGGATCAGCACCGCATAACCCAGCCCCACCAGCAGCAGCCCGGTGCCCACGACGCTCAGCGGCGCCCGTCGGCGCAGCGCGTGCGCCGCGGGGAGTTCCAGCAGCAGGATGAGGCCGCCGTTGACCGACAGCAGCCAGCCGTAGAACCGGGCGCCGTGGCCGTGCTCGGCAAGGAAGACGGGCAGGGTCGAGTACTGCTGCCGGTAGACGAGGTCGACGCAGAGGATCGCGGCGAGCAGGACCAGCACGGCAGGCCTGGCCCGCAGCTCCCGCCAGAGGCCGGGCGCGCCGGGATCGTGGGCCGGCCGGCTGTGCGCGGTGCCGTGCGCCGGGAGCACCGTCGCCGCGTACCCGGCGAAGATCAGGGTCCCCAGGCCGTCGGCGACGAACAGCCAGTCGTACGAGAAGCGGGCGGCGATCAGCGCGCCGAGCGGCGGGCCGACGGCGAACGCGGCGTTGCCTCCGGCCCGGACGAGGGCGAAGCTCTGGCGCCGGCTCCCCTCGGGGACGGAGACCGCGACGAGCGCGGAGTTGGCGGCGCGTACGACGCCTGCCGCGTACTGGGCGAGCGGCAGCACCCCGTACATCGCGGCGACCGGCAGGGCCGGCAGGGCCGCGAGCGCCACCCCACTGACCAGCGCGCCGGTCAGCAGCATCCGGCGGTGTCCGTAGCGGTCGCCGAACCAGCCACCGGTGAAGTTCCCCGCGACGAGGCCGATGCCGCCGAAGCCCGCGATGACTCCGGCCTGCGGGACGCTCAGCCCGCGCGGGCCGGTCAGATAGACGAAGAGATAGACGAACGTGAAGCTGACGACTCCGTTGAGAAAGGAGCCGAAGGCCAGTAGCCGCACCGTGCGCGGTACGTCCCGCACGACCCCGAAGAAGCCCATCCCCAGCACCCTCCCCCCAGTGAGTTTCCTTTGGGAACTGACTATGGCATCATGGTTTCCTGCAGGTCAATCCGGTAAGCGGCGGATGCGGGAGACCGACGGAGGAGCCCATGCCCCAGCGCACCAGCCTGGCCGACGCCGACTGCGCGATCGCCCAGGCACTCGATGTCGTGGGCGACTGGTGGACCCTGCTGATCGTGCGGGACACGGCGCGCGGGGTGCATCGCTTCGACGCGCTCCAGGAAGAGCTGGGCGTGTCCCGCAAGGTGCTGACCGAGCGGCTGCGGCTGCTGGTCGACGCGGGGGTGCTCTCCCGGGAGCCGTACCAGGACCGGCCGCCCCGGTACGAGTACCGGCTCACCCGGCGCGGCCGCGCGCTGCTGCCCGTACTGATCGCGCTCCAGGACTGGGGCGACACCTGGGTGCTGGGGGAAGGGGAAATGATGGCGACGGCCGCGGAGGCCTCGAAGGAGGCGGCCCGGGTGCACGCCCTGGTGGGCACCCGCCTGCCCGAGCTGCGACTGCTGGACCACGACGGCGCGTCGCGCGACCCGGTCGCCGGCACCCCGTACACCGTCCTGTACTGCTTCCCCGGCGCCTACGCCCGCCGGGACTCCTATCCGCCGGGCTGGGCCGAGATCCCGGGCGCGAGCGGCTGCACGCTCGAATCCTGCACGTACCGCGACCAGTTGGCCGAGTTCACGGCGGCGGGCGCGACCGTGCACGGGGTCTCCACCCAGCGCCCGGACGAGCAGCGGGCCTTCGCCGACGCGGAGCGGCTGAGGTTCCCGCTGCTGTCCGACGCGGAGCTGGAGCTGACGGCGGCGCTGCGCCTGCCCACCTTCCGCGCCGGGGGGACCAGCCGGCTGAAGCGGCTGACGCTGGTGGTGGACCGTGACCGGACGGTTCGCGAGGCGCTGTATCCGATCACGGACATCGAGGCGAGCGTCCGGGCGGCACTGACGGCGGTACGGAACGGCGGCCCGCCCGGCGAATAAGGGGCACGCGCGGGGACGGAGCCGTCACCCGGCGATCCGCCCCAGCATCTCCCGCGCGTACCCCTCGTCGTACTCGCCGCCGGTGAGCAGCACCTGGAGGCAGATCCCGTCCATCAGCGCGATCAGCGCCCGCGCCGTGGCCGGATCGGTGCGCCCGGACAGCAGCTCGGCGGTGCCGTCGGTCCACTCGGCGGCGACGGGCCGCAGCGCGGGCCTGCGGAGCGCGGCGAGATACAGCTCGTACTCCAGCTCGGCCCGTCCGCGCCCGCCGGAGAAGTACTCCCCCAGCAGCCCGGCCAGCTCCTCGGCGAGGTCGGCCTCCGGGTCGGCCAGTGCCTCGCTCTCCCGCATGACCTCGGCGAAGTTCTCGTTCGACCGGCGCAGCGCGGCGATCAACAGCTCGTCCAGCGAGGCGAAGTGATACGTCGTCGAGCCGAGCGGCACATCGGCCTCGGCCGCGACGGAGCGATGACTCAGCCCCGCGATGCCCTTGGCGCCGACCACCCTGATCGCGGCGTCGATGATGCGGTCGCGCCGCTCGGGGTCGTAGCGGCGCACCATCAGTGGGCCCCGCCCAGATTCAGCACCACCACTCCGGCGATGACCAGCGCTACGCCCGCCAGCTTGACCGGGCTGCCGGACTCGCCCATGAAGAGGATGCCGATGGCGGCGACCGCCGCGGTGCCGATCCCGGCCCAGATGGCATAGGCGGTGCCCACCGACAGCGTCTTCAGCGTCTGGGCGAGCAGCCCGAAGGCCACGAGGTATCCCGCGACGGTGATCAGCGAGGGCCAGAGCCGGGTGAAGCCCTCGCTGTACTTCATGGCCGTCGTACCGGCCACCTCCGCCGCGATCGCCGCGGCCAGTAGTCCGTAACCCATGTGTACGAGTGTACGCATCGCCGCCCGTGCGACGGTACGGGCACTTCTCGCCAACCAGGAACGCTACGGTGTCCCGACCAGCACACCAGTACGACGACATGACGGAGCAACAGTGGCGCAGGACGCAGGGTGGGGCGGCGGAGCACCGTACGGAGGGCCCCCGGGACCACCGGGATGGGGCGGCGGCTGGATGCCGCCGCCCAAGCCCGGGGTGATCCCGCTGGCGCCCCTGAAGCTCGGGGACATACTCGGCGGCGCCTTCAGCACGATGGGGCGCTACTGGAAGCAGTTGTTCGGCATCGGCGCGGCCGCGTACGGCGGGGCGCTGGTGGTCATGGCCGCCGCGGCCCTGATCGGGTACTCCGCGGTCAGCGACCATCTGCACAGGGTCATCTCGCTCAGCGCCGACGAGGACCCGGCGTCCTCCGACATGGTGCCGATCCTGGTCGCCCTCGGCGTCGTCTGGCTGGCCGCCCTGATCGCCTTCGCGCTCGCTACGACCATGATGTACGCGACCGTTCCCACGATTCTGCAGGAGGCGGTGCTGGGCCGACCGGCCACGTTCTCCGCCGTCTGGCGCCGGGCCTGGGCCCGGGTGCCCGCGGTGTTCGGAACGGTGGTCCTGACCTTCCTGATCGCGATGATCCCGATGGTGCTCCTGGTGGTCGGCTTCTTCGCGTTCGTGATCGGCACCATCACCCTGGCGCACGGCGGCAGTGTCGTGCTGTGGACCGCGCTCGGCTTCCTGGGCGCCCTGGCCTTCGCTCCCCTCGCGATCTGGCTCTGGGTGAAGTTCTGCCTGGCGCCCTCGGCCGTGGTGTTCGAGGGGCAGTCCCCGGTGGCCGCCCTGCGCCGCTCGGCGCAACTGGTGCGCGGCGACTGGTGGCGGGTCCTCGGGATCACCCTGCTGGCCTCCGCGCTGGCCGCCGTGGCGAGCTACATCATCCAGATCCCGTTCTCGTTCCTCGGCATGTTCTCCGGCCTGATCGGCGGCTCGACCCTGGACGAGGACCCGAACGCCGCCTCGATCGCCTTCGCCATGAGCGGCTATCTGGTGATCGTGGCGCTGGGACAGCTGATCGGCCAGTTCGTCTCGGCGACGTTCCCGCAGCTGGTGACCGGACTGCTCTACGTCGACCGGCGCATGCGTACGGAGAACCTGGGCCCGGCCCTCGCCGAGGCGGCGGCCGTACCACCGCAGTACGGCCCGCAGTACGGCCCCTGAGCGCGTCCGTTCGCCTCAGTCGATGAGCGAGTTCTTGGGCGTCAGCACACAGAACTCGTTCCCCTCGGGGTCCTCCAGTACCACCCAGCCCACATCCGCCTGCTGCCCGATGTCGCCCCGCCGCGCCCCGAGCCCGATGATGCGCTCGACCTCGGCGGCCAGGTCATCGGGGGCGAGATCGATGTGCAGCCGGTTCTTCACCGTCTTCCGCTCCGGTACGGGAACGAAGGTGATACCGGGAAGGGCGGACTTGTCGGCACCGATGACGATCTCGTCGTCGGCCTCGAAGAGCACCTGCCAGTCGAGCACTTGGCTCCAGAAGCGGGCGAGCGACGGCAGATCGTGCGCGTCGATGACGATGCTGTAAAAGGAAACGGCCATGCCCGCCGGTCTGCCCGGCGGACATGACCGTTCGCACCCCGGATTCGCGAGGCCGTCCGGTCCGTCAGCCGCCGACGGTGAACCGGACGGCCCGGGACTTCTTCCATTCGGCGTGGTCGAGATCCTTCGCCTCCGTGCCGTCCCCGTACAGATCGGCCGACCCGGCGTCCGTGATCAGCTGCGCTCGGGCGCCCGGAACGGTGAGGTCGGGAACGTCGACGACGGCCTCCCAGCCGCCCGGGTCCGCCGTCGGCAGATCGGCCCGCTTGACCGGGGCGTGCGCGGCGACGCCGTCCCAGGAGTAGAGGGCGTACGGGTCGGAGTTGTCGTCGGCCGCCCAGGAGCCGGCCACTATCAGATACTGGTCGGCGGCGTTCTTGCGGATGTCCCGGATACTGAGCCCGCCGAGGTCCAGCTCGATCGGCGCGCCCATGACCGCCTTCGCCCCGCGGCCGGCCACCTTGTCGAAGTTGGTGACGGGCACGATCAGGGCCTTGCCCCCCGACTTCGGTGGCACCAGGGGCGCCCGGAAGCCGAGGTACGCGGTGGTCGTCGAGCCGGGCGCGAACTCCAGGCCCTCGATGTTGAATCCGTCGATCTGCTTGGGCGCCTCACCGTCCGCCGTCCCCGCGGCGAAGCCGAGCCGGTTGCCGTTCGCCTTGTCCCAGGCGACGAGGTCGTCACGGAGCTTGCCGTACGAGCCGCCCGCCTTCAGCCGGGTGGCGGCGCCCGAGCCGGTCACCGTCGTGGTGAAGACGGTGTTGCGGTCGGACTTGTACTCGCCGTCCTTGTTGTTGCCGAGCGAACCGGTCCAGTAGATGGTGTCGCCGACCCGGGCCGCGCCCTCGATGTCGATCTCCTTGTCCGCCCCGAGCTCCGAGCCGACGTCCCAGCTCCGCACGGGCCCGCCGGACGCGGAACGGTCGTACAGGCGCAGCGTGTTGGACTCGTCGTCGGCCACGACCATGTAGCCGCCACCGACGTCGACAGCGGCCGAGGAGTCCGAGGAACCGGTGAGCCAGCGGGTGTCGACGGCGTTCTGCACGGCGGCGGAGGCTGCGTAGTGCAGCGTCCTGGTGGCGGTCTTGCCGCCGAGTCCGGTGACCTTGATCGTGAGGTCGGTGTAGCCGCGTCCGTGCGCGGTGACCGTGAGCTTCCGGGTGCCGCCGGTGCCCGTCATGGTCACATCCCCGGCCCCGGCGACGGACGGCCTGGAGCTGGCGGACGCCGCCACGCCGAGCTCGGTCGCATCGGCCCCGCTCTGCGCGACGGTGACGGTCACCGCCGGGTCACCGCTCGCGCCGACGGCACCGGACAGATAGGAGGCCGAGAAGGCGATCGTCGGCGTTCCGTAACTCGCGGCGTGCGCGGGGGTGTTGACCCCCAGAGCGGCCAGCAGGAGAACTCCGCCCGCGGCGGCGGCCACCCTGCGGTCGGGGAGCGAAAACTGATGCAGCACGGCATGCCTCTCGTCGGCGTGGTGTCGCGGGTAGGTTCCGGTACCCGTGCCAACGAGGGACACACATCATGCGTACGGCTGGCGAAACAACGACGAAAAACGGCCCCCGGCGCGGAGCCGGGGGCCGTTCGTCGTCCGTGGGCTCAGACGTTGAAGCCCAGGGCGCGCAGCTGCTCGCGCCCGTCGTCCGTGATCTTGTCCGGTCCCCACGGCGGCATCCAGACCCAGTTGATCCGCAGTTCGTTGACGATGCCGTCGGTCGCGGACTTCGCCTGGTCCTCGATGACATCGGTCAGCGGGCAGGCCGCGGACGTCAGCGTCATGTCGAGGGTGGCGATATTGGCGTCGTCGATGTGGATGCCGTAGATCAGGCCGAGGTTGACGACGTCGATGCCCAGCTCGGGGTCGACCACGTCGTACAGCGCCTCGCGGACCTCCTCCTCGGAGGCCGGCTTGACCGTCGGGCTCTCGTCGGATGTCACCGTGTTCTCGCTCATGCCGTCTTCCCTTCGGACAGCGCTTTCGCCGTCGCGTCCTTCCACGCCATCCAGCTCAGCAGCGCGCACTTCACCCGGGCCGGGTACTTCGAGACACCGGCGAACGCGACCGCGTCCTCCAGCACCTCCTCCATCGCGTCGTCCGGCTCCAGCTGGCCCTTCGACTGCATCAGCTCCAGGAAGGTCTCCTGGATCTTCTGCGCCTGGCCCAGCTCCTTGCCGACCAGCAGGTCGTTCAGCACGGAGGCGCTGGCCTGGCTGATGGAGCAGCCCTGACCCTCGTACGACACGTCGGCGATGGTCTCGCCGTCGTACTTCACCCGGAGAGTGATCTCGTCGCCGCACGTCGGGTTGACGTGGTGCACCTCGGCGTCGCCGTCCCGCAGGCCGCGCCCGTGGGGGTGCTTGTAGTGGTCCAGGATCACTTCCTGGTACATCGAATCAAGCTTCACCAGTCAACCCTCAGCCGCTGTCCCAATTAACCGAAAAAGTTCCGTACGTGTTCCAGTCCGTCCACCAGGGCGTCCACCTCGGCGGGCGTGGAGTACAGATAGAACGACGCTCGCGTCGTCGCAGGAATTCCGTACCGCAGGCAGACCGGCCGGGCGCAGTGGTGTCCGACCCGGACCGCGATGCCCTGCTCGTCGAGCACCTGGCCCACATCGTGCGGGTGGATGTCGCCGAGCGTGAAGGAGATCGTGGCGCCTCGGTCCTCGGCCGTCGCCGGACCGATGATCCGGAGGTCCGGGACCTCAAGGAGCCGCTTCACCGCGTACTCGGTGATCGCGTGCTCGTGCCGGTAGATCTTCTCCATGCCGATCGCCGAGAGGTAGTCCACGGCCGCGCCGAGGCCCACGGCCTGGGCGATCGGGGGCGTACCGGCCTCGAACTTGTGCGGCGCGGGGGCGTACGTCGACGAGTGCATCGACACGGTCTCGATCATCTCGCCGCCACCGAGGAACGGCGGCAGGTCCTCCAGGAGCTCCTGCCGTCCCCAGAGCACGCCGATGCCGGTCGGGCCGACCATCTTGTGACCGGTGAAGGCCACGAAGTCGGCCTGCAGCGCCTGCACGTCCAGCACCATGTGCGGGGCGGCC
Source organism: Streptomyces sp. NPDC006510 (assembly GCF_040611955.1). Taxonomy (NCBI): domain Bacteria; kingdom Bacillati; phylum Actinomycetota; class Actinomycetes; order Kitasatosporales; family Streptomycetaceae; genus Streptomyces; species Streptomyces sp. NPDC006510. The sequence goes on from NZ_JBEXPH010000079.1 coordinate 29,522, forward strand.
TGCGAGGCGTCGATACAGACCAGCGCGCCGACCTGCTGGGCCCGGCGGATGATCTTCTCGACCGGGTTGATCGTGCCCATGATGTTGGAGACCAGGGTGAAGGAGACGATCTTCGTCTTCTCCGTGATGATCTCGTCGATGTTGGACAGATCGAGGCGGCCGTCGTCGGTGATGCCGAACCACTTCAGCTTCGCACCCGTGCGCTGCGAGAGCAGCTGCCACGGCACGATGTTGGAGTGGTGCTCCATCTCCGTGGTGACGATCTCGGTGTCGTGGTCCACCCGGTAGGGCTCGTCGGCCCAGCCGAGCATGTTGGCCACGAGGTTGAGCGACTCGGAGGCGTTCTTGGTGAAGATCACCTCGTCGCGGCTGGGAGCGTTGATGAACGCGGCGACCTTGTCACGGGCGCCTTCGTACAGCGCCGTGGCCTCCTCCGCGATCGTGTACACACCGCGGTGCACATTGGCGTTGTGCCGCTCGTAGTACTCGTTGAGGGCGTCGAGCACCTGGCGCGGCTTCTGCGAGGTCGCAGCGCTGTCCAGGTAGACGACCTTCTTCCCGTCGTGGACCGTCCGATCCAGCAGGGGGAAGTCCTTGCGGATCGCCTCGGTGTCGAGGAGGCCCGGCAGCTGTGTCACGCGGAAGCGCCACCCTTCACATATGCCTCGTAGCCCTCGTTCTCCAGCTTGTCGGCGAGCTCGGCACCGCCGGACTCGGCAATGCGGCCGTTGGCGAAGACGTGCACGAAGTCGGGCTTGATGTAACGGAGGATCCGCGTGTAGTGCGTGATCAGCAGGGTGCCGACCTCGCCGGTCTCGCGGACCCGGTTGACGCCCTCGGAGACGATGCGCAGGGCGTCGACGTCCAGGCCGGAGTCGGTCTCGTCGAGGATCGCGACCTTCGGCTTGAGGAGCTCCAGCTGAAGGATCTCGTGGCGCTTCTTCTCACCGCCGGAGAAGCCCTCGTTGACGTTGCGCTCGGCGAACGCCGGGTCCATCTGGAGTCGGCCCATCGTCTCCTTGACCTCCTTCACCCAGGTGCGCAGCTTGGGCGCCTCGCCGCGGACGGCGGTGGCGGAGGTACGGAGGAAGTTGGAGACCGAGACACCGGGGATCTCGACCGGGTACTGCATCGCGAGGAACAGACCGGCGCGGGCGCGCTCGTCGACGGTCATCTCCAGGACGTCCTCGCCGTCCAGGGTCACCGAACCGCTGGTGATCGTGTACTTGGGGTGACCCGCGAGGGAGTACGCGAGGGTGGACTTGCCGGACCCGTTGGGGCCCATGATGGCGTGGGTCTCGCCCTGCTTCACGGTCAGGTCGACGCCCTTGAGGATCTCCTTCGTGGCGTTGTCGGCCTCGACGGAGACGTGCAGGTCGCGGATTTCAAGCGTTGCCATGGGTGACTCAGGACTCCTGGGTGACGGAGACGAGCACATCGTCCCCTTCGATCTTGACGGGGTATACGGGGACGGGGCGCGTCGCGGGAAGGCCGGACGGCTTGCCGGTACGCAGGTCGAAGCTGGAACCGTGCAGCCAGCACTCGATCATGCAGTCCTCGACCTCTCCCTCGGACAGTGAGACGTTCGCGTGCGAGCAGATGTCGTTGATCGCGAACACCTCGCCCTCGGTACGGACGACGGACACCGGGACGCCGTCGAGCTCCACCCGCTTCGGGGTGTCGTCCTCCAGCTCACTCAGCGCACAGACTTTGACGAAGGCCATCAGACGGAAGCCTTCAGCTCGGCCTCGATCTTCTCCAGCAGCCGCGCCTCGACGTCCGGCAGACCGATCTGCTGGACGAGCTCGGCGAAGAAGCCGCGCACGACGAGCCGGCGGGCCTCCTCGGCGTCGATGCCCCGGGACATCAGGTAGAAGAGCTGCTCGTCGTCGAACCGGCCGGTCGCGGAGGCGTGGCCGGCGCCGACGATCTCGCCGGTCTCGATCTCCAGGTTCGGCACGGAGTCGACCCGCGCGCCGTCCGTGAGGACGAGGTTGCGGTTCATCTCGTAGGTGTCGGTGCCCTCGGCCCTGGCCCGGATGAGGACGTCACCGATCCACACCGCGTGTGCGCCGTCGCCCTGGAGCGCGCCCTTGTAGGCGGCGTTGGACTTGCAGTGCGGGGTGTTGTGGTCGACCAGGAGGCGGTGCTCCTGGTGCTGGCCCTTGTCGGTGAAGTACAGGCCGAAGAGCTCGGCCTCGCCGCCGGTGCCCGCGTAGCTGACGCGCGGGTGGAGGCGGACGAGGTCGCCGCCGAAGGTGACGACGATCGACTTGAACGAGGCGTCCCGGCCGACCAGCGCGTTGTGCTGGCCGACGTGGACCGCGTTCTCGTCCCAGTCCTGCACGGAGACGACGGTGAGCTTCGCGCCGTCGCCGAGGACGTAGTCCACGTTGGCGGCGAGCACCGCGTCACCGGTGTGGTCGATGACGACGACGGCCTCGGCGAAGGCACCCAGCTCGACGACCTGGTGGCCGTAGGCCACGCCGCCCTCGCCGTGCACCGAGATGCGGATCGGCTCGGTGAGCACGGCCTCCCTGGCGACCGTGACGACGGACGCCTGCTCGAAGGAGGAGTACGCCTGGGCGGCGACGCGGTCCACCGGGGTGCCGGCCCTGCCGAGCCGGGCGTCGTCGCGGCCGACGGTCTCGACCGTGACCCCCTCGGGGGCCTCGATCACGACCTTCACACCGCCGCCGGTGGCGGTGGCCGTGCCGTCGTGAAGCCCGCGCAGCCGCTCCAGCGGCGTGAACCGCCACTCCTCCTCGCGGCCGTGCGGGACCGGGAAGTCCGCGACGTCGAAGGACGGGGGCGCGCTCATGCGCGTGGCGACGGTCGACTCGGCGGCCACCGCGATGGACCCGGTGGTGGTGGACCCCGCCGGAATGTTCTGAGCCTCAGCCATGGCTGTCGTAGTGCTCGCTTTCTCTGTCAAGGTCGGGGGATTCGGTCGTCAGGCTTTACTAAGCCGTGTCAGCCGACCGAGCCCTCCATCTGCAGCTCGATCAGCCGGTTGAGCTCAAGGGCGTACTCCATCGGCAGCTCCTTCGCGATCGGCTCGACGAAGCCGCGCACGATCATCGCCATCGCCTCGAACTCCGTCAGACCGCGGCTCATCAGGTAGAAGAGCTGGTCCTCGGAGACCTTGGAGACGGTCGCCTCGTGACCCATCGACACGTCGTCCTCGCGGACGTCGACGTACGGGTAGGTGTCGGAGCGCGAGATCGTGTCGACCAGCAGCGCGTCGCAGAGCACGTTGGACTTCGCGCCCGGCGCGCCCTCGCCGATCTCGATCAGACCGCGGTAGGAGGTGCGGCCGCCGCCTCGCGCCACCGACTTGGAGACGATGTTGGAGGAGGTGTTCGGCGCCATGTGGACCATCTTGGCGCCGGCGTCCTGGTGCTGGCCCTCGCCCGCGAAGGCGATGGAGAGGGTCTCGCCCTTGGCGTGCTCGCCCATCAGGTAGACGGCCGGGTACTTCATGGTGACCTTGGAGCCGATGTTGCCGTCGACCCACTCCATGGTCGCGCCCTCGTAGGCCACGGCGCGCTTGGTGACCAGGTTGTAGACGTTGTTCGACCAGTTCTGGATCGTCGTGTAGCGGCAGCGGCCGCCCTTCTTCACGATGATCTCGACGACCGCGGAGTGCAGCGAGTCGGAGGAGTAGATCGGGGCGGTGCAGCCCTCGACGTAGTGGACGTAGGCGTCCTCGTCGACGATGATCAGCGTCCGCTCGAACTGGCCCATGTTCTCCGTGTTGATACGGAAGTAGGCCTGGAGCGGGATGTCGACGTGGACACCCTTGGGCACGTAGATGAACGAGCCGCCGGACCACACGGCCGAGTTCAGCGAGGCGAACTTGTTGTCGCCGACCGGGATGACGGTGCCGAAGTACTCCTTGAAGAGCTCCGGGTGCTCCTTCAGCGCGGTGTCGGTGTCGAGGAAGATGACGCCCTGCTCCTCCAGGTCCTCACGGATCTGGTGGTAGACGACCTCGGACTCGTACTGCGCGGCGACACCGGCGACCAGGCGCTGCTTCTCCGCCTCCGGGATGCCGAGCTTGTCGTAGGTGTTCTTGATGTCCTCGGGCAGGTCCTCCCAGGACTCCGCCTGCTTCTCCGTGGACCGCACGAAGTACTTGATGTTGTCGAAGTCGATGCCCGACAGGTCGGAGCCCCAGTTCGGCATGGGCTTCTTGTCGAAGAGCCGCAGACCCTTGAGGCGCAGCTTCAGCATCCACTCGGGCTCGTTCTTCTTCGCCGAGATGTCGCGGACGACCGCCTCGGAGAGCCCGCGCTTGGCGGCGGCGCCTGCCGCGTCGGAGTCGGCCCAGCCGAATTCATACGTGCCCAGACCCTCGAGCTCAGGGTGGGCAGTCTCCGTAGGGAGCGTCATGCGGGGTTCCTCCCGGCCGTGCTTGCAGATGCTGAATTGGTGGTCTGTGGTGCTGGGTGGCCGCTGCGCGGAATGTACGTCGTGCACACACCGTCGCCGTGGGCGATGGTGGCCAGACGCTGCACATGCGTCCCGAGGAGGCTGGAGAAGAACTCCGTCTCCGCCTCGCACAGCTGCGGGTACTGCTCGGCGACATGAGCGACCGGGCAGTGGTGCTGGCACAGCTGCTCGCCCTGCTGCGGACCGGGCGCGCTACGCGCCGTAGCAGCGTACCCGTCGACGGACAAGGCCTTGGCCAGCGCCTCGGTGCGGGCCCCGGGGTCCGCGGCCTCGACCGCCGTGCGGTACGCCTCGGACTGGGCCGCGATCCTGGCCCGGGCGAAAGCGGTGACCGCTTCCTCGCCCGAGGTCTCGGCGATCCAGCGCAGGGCGTCCGCCGCGAGCTTGTCGTAGGACTGGTCGAAGGCGTCCCGGCCGCAGTCGGTGAGGGCGAACACCTTGGCCGGGCGGCCACGGGTCCGCGCCCCGTAGACCCGCTGCTCACGGGCCTCGATGACGCTGTCGGTGACGAGGGCGTCGAGATGGCGGCGGACCGCTGCCTGGGTGAGGCCGAGGCGCTTCGCCAGCTCGGCGACGGTGGACGGGCCGTGGTCCAGGATGGAGCGCGCGACCCGGTTGCGCGTCGAGCGCTCTCCGGTCGCGAGTTCCTCCTGCGGAGCCTCGCCAACGTATTTCACAACGCCATTGTTGCGTAATTCATCCGGCCCTGACAACCACGGTCCGAAACGATCTACGGTGCCGTTCATCACTTAGGGTTACCTAATCCGGCCCCGGGAGACCGGGGCATTCCGCCCCTGCCTAGACTTGCCCGCCATGAAGAGCGAGCCCGCCCTCCCGTCACCCGGCCGCCACCCCCCATCGACGCGCTCCGCGCCGCACCCCGCTGTCGAGGTCCGCGGCCTGGTGAAGCGGTACGGCCCCAAGACCGCGGTGGACGGCCTCGACCTGTGTGTACGCACCGGCGCCGTCACCGCCGTCCTCGGCCCCAACGGCGCCGGTAAGACCACCACCATCGAGACCTGCGAGGGCTACCGCCGCCCCGACGCCGGAACGGTGCGGGTCCTCGGCCTCGACCCGGTCGCCGACGCCGCGAAGCTCCGCCCCCGGATCGGCGTGATGCTCCAGTCGGGCGGTGTCTACTCCGGCGCACGCGCCGACGAGATGCTCCGCCACATGGCGAAGCTCCACGCCCACCCCCTGGACGTCGACACCCTGATCGAGCGCCTCGGCCTCGGCAGCTGCGGCCGTACGACCTACCGGCGGCTCTCCGGCGGCCAGCAGCAGCGGCTCGCCCTGGCGATGGCCGTCGTCGGCCGCCCCGAACTGGTCTTCCTCGACGAGCCGACCGCCGGCCTCGACCCGCAGGCCCGCCGCTCCACCTGGGAACTCGTACGCGAGCTGCGCACCGACGGGGTGTCGGTCGTCCTCACCACGCACTTCATGGACGAGGCCGAGGAGCTCGCCGACGACGTCGCCGTCATCGACGCGGGCAAGGTCATCGCCCAGGGCAGTCCCGAGACGCTCTGCCGCGGCGGCGCCGAGAACACCCTGCGCTTCACCGGCCCCCCCGGTCTCGACATCGGTTCGCTGCTGAAGGCGCTGCCCGACGGCACCGAGGCGGCCGAGCTCGTCCCGGGCGCGTACCGCATCAGCGGTGACGTCGACCCGGAGCTGCTGGCCACCGTCACCTCCTGGTGCGCCCGGCACGGAGTGATGCCGTCCGGCATCTCCGTGGAGCGGCACACGCTGGAGGACGTCTTCCTGGAACTGACCGGCAAGGAGCTGCGCGCATGAGCGCCGGTACGTACACCCCGCGGCCGGGCGCCGCCCCGCTGGGCCGCATGATCACCGCGCAGACCGCCCTGGAGACGCGGATGCTGCTGCGCAACGGCGAGCAGCTGCTGCTGACCGTGATCATCCCGACGCTGCTGCTGGTGCTGTTCAGCGCGGTCGACATCGTGGACACCGGCGCGGGCGAGTCCGTCGACTTCCTGACGCCGGGCATCCTCGCGCTCGCCGTGATGTCCACGGCCTTCACGGGCCAGGCCATCGCCACCGGTTTCGAGCGGCGGTACGGGGTGCTCAAGCGGCTCGGCGCCTCACCGCTGCCGCGCTGGGCGCTGATGACCGCCAAGACTCTCGCGGTGCTGGTCACCGAGGTGCTCCAGGTGGTGCTGCTCACGGTGATCGCGTTCGCGCTCGGCTGGTCGCCGCACGGCAGCCCCTTCGCCGTCCTGCTGCTGCTCGTGCTCGGCACGGCGGCCTTCTCCGGGCTCGGGCTGCTGATGGCCGGGACGCTCAAGGCGGAGGCGACGCTCGCCGCGGCCAATCTGGTCTTTCTGCTGCTGCTGGTCGGCGGCGGGGTCATCGTGCCGCTGGACAAGTTCCCGGACGCGGTGCAGTCGGTGCTCGGACTGCTGCCGATCGCGGCCCTGTCGGACGGTCTGCGCGAGGTGCTCCAGCACGGCGCTTCGATGCCGTGGGGCGACCTCGGCATCCTGGCCGCGTGGGCGGTCCTCGGGCTGGGCGCGGCGGCGAAGTTCTTCCGCTGGGAGTGAGCCCGGCCGCCCGCGGCAGGTGAGCGCGCGGACGCGCACCGTCGACGTTTCGGGGTAACTCGTCCCCCTCGTGAAAGCTTGCACAAGCCGCCGCCTACGATGGTGCGCGTGCCCAAGCTGACCCGAGCCGAAGTCGCTCAAGCCGCGCGGAACCCGCTCCTGTACATCGCCGAGCGATGGACCCCCTCCCCCCGTACGGTCCGCCGTGCGGCCATGTCGGCCGTCGTCATGGCCGTGCTCATCGTCGTGACCGGCGGCGCGGTGCGGCTGACCGGTTCCGGCCTGGGCTGCCCGACCTGGCCCAAGTGCACCGACGAGAGCCTCACGGCGACGAGCGAGATGGGCTTCCACGGCGCCATCGAGTTCGGCAACCGGATGCTGACCTACGTCCTGTGCGCGGCCGTCGGCTGGGCGATCATCGCCGCCCGGTCCGCCAAGCCCTGGCGGCACAGCCTGACGAAGCTCGGCTGGGTGCAGTTCTGGGTGGTCATGGGCAATGCCGTGCTCGGCGGCATCGTGGTGCTGGTCGGCCTCAACCCGTACACCGTCGCGGCGCACTTCCTGCTCTCCACGGCGCTGCTCACCGTCGCGATGGTGACCTGGCAGCGGGTCGGCGAGGGCGACGAGGCGCCCCGGCCGCTGGTCGGCAAGGCGGTGTCCCAGCTGACCTGGCTGCTCGTGGTCGCCGCGGGGCTGCTGATCGCGGTCGGCACGGTGGTCACCGGCGCCGGGCGGCACGCGGGCGACTCCAGCGACGTGCACCGCATTCCGATCGACTGGAAGATGATCGCGCAGCTGCACGCCGATCTGGCCTGGGTCGTGGTGGCGCTGTCCGTCGCGCTCTGGTTCGTACTGAAGGCCGTCGACGCGCCGGTCGGCCCGCTGCACCGCGCCCGTGACCTTTTCCTGGTGCTGATGGCTCAGGGCGTGATCGGGTACGTGCAATATTTCACCGACACACCGGAGATCCTGGTCGGCCTGCACATGCTGGGCTCGTGCCTGGTGTGGATCGCGGTCGTGCGGGTGCTCCTGTCGCTGCGTGAGCGCCCCGTGGCCGTGGCCGCGGTGCCCGGCCCCGCCGCCGAGCAGCCGGAACCCGCGGCGGCGGGCTGACCACGGTCCGCCTCCCCCTCACACACGACGATCGCCGGACGCGTTCCTTCTCGGAACCGTCCGGCGATCGTCGTGAGTGA
>NZ_JBEXPH010000080.1:0-37235 GCF_040611955.1 Streptomyces sp. NPDC006510
CAACTGACGGATCAACGTGCCCAGATCATCACTCGACCCACGCGACTTCGACGACAGATTCGTCAGAACCTGCGCCCCCATGTCGAACTTCATTCGATCCCCCTGCCAAGCTGCGTGAACTCATGTTCCCTCATGCTTATCAACTCGGCGGGGCCGGGGGCAATTGGGGCCAGTGGTGCTGTTGAGAGGCTGTGACAGAACCATCGGCGGCGAGCTTCATGGCGCGGGCACGACCGCGGGCACGACCGCTGGCCGCCGCTGACCGATCGCCGCCGGACGGATCCGGCGCCGCCGGGGCGCCGGTTGCTCACGCTCTGAGACAGAATGCCGTTTGGCACAAGCCGTGTCGCCGCCGGCCACTATTCACATCCGCGCCTGCTGCACAGCTGTTTCACGTCCGCACCGTGTGTGCGGACCGCGCGACGACTCATGGAGTGCAGATTGACTACGACGTTCCGATCTCGTATCACCGCCCGGATAGGGCGCACCTATCTGTCCAGGATCCAGAAGTACGGGATCGGCTCCTCGACGGTCCGGCTGCTCCCCGACGACTTGCTGATGATGCTGCGCAGGGACGGCCTCGACCCGGTGGACAAACTGGCCAGGACCCGGGCGAAGCGGCCGGTGCACAAGGTCTCGCTGCCGTTCGGCATGGACGCCTGGGTGGTCAGCGGCTACGAGGAGTCGAAGGCCGTTCTCGGCTCGGCCGACGGATTCAGCACCGACTTCGCCCACCTCGCGACGAACGCCGGAGTGGCCGCCGAGCAGAGTCCCGGCGGGCTCGGGTTCAGCGATCCTCCTGTGCACACGCGACTGCGCCGCATCCTGACCCCGGAGTTCACGATGCGCCGGCTGCGGCGCCTGACCCCCAGGATCGATGCCATCGTCGAGGAACGCCTCGACGCGATGGCAGCCGCCCGGGGCCCGGTCGACCTGGTGCAGGAGTTCGCACTGCCGATCCCCTCCCTCACGATCTGCGAGCTGCTCGGTGTGCCGTACGAGGACCGCGACGACTTCCAGCAGCTCGCCATGGACCGCTTCGACCTCTTTGCCGGGACGACCGCGCCCTTCGGCGCCATGTCGGAGTCGCTGGACTACTTCAGGGGCGTCGTCAAGGCGCAGCGCGAGAAGCCGGGCGACGGTCTGCTCGGCATGATCGTGCGGGAGCACGGCGACAGCGTCGACGACGAGGAACTCGCGGGCCTCGCCGACGGTGTGCTCACCGGCGGGTTCGAGACGACCGCCAGCACGATCGCCCTCGGCTCCCTCGTACTGCTGCAGAACGGGGACGTCCTGGAGCGAATACGCAACGACGACGCCATGACCGCGCCCTTCGTCGAGGAGGTGCTGCGCTACCTCTCCGCGGTGCAGATCGCCTTCCCCCGGTTCGCCCGCCGCGACATCGAGATAGGCGGCGTGGTCATCCCGCAGGGCGACATGGTGCTCTGCTCGCTGAGCGCCGCCAACCGCGATGCCGGGTACGTCACGGACGACGGGCGCTTCGACCCGCACCGCACCACCTCGGCCGGCCACCTCGCCTTCGGCCACGGTATCCACCGCTGCGTCGGCGCCGAACTGGCACGCATGGAACTGCGCACGGCCTACCCGGCCCTGGCCCGGCGGTTCCCCGGGATGCGGCTCGCCGTCCCGCCCCAGGACCTGGCCTTCCGCAAGCTGTCGATCGTCTACGGCATCGAGTCGCTGCCGGTGCACCTGCGCTGAGACGCTCGTACCGGGTTACGCCGCGGGGCCGGCCGGCGCCGTGGCACCCGGGGGCAGTGGCTGCCGGTGAGTCCGCCGCCGAGGGTCTTGTGGATCTCGGCGCTCGGCTCGTTCAGGCCGGTGATCTCGACGGTCCTTCCGTGCTGTGCGTACTTGGTGACGTCGTCGACCAGCTCGGCGGTCATCAGGGACTCCCATCAGGCCCACCAGCGCCATGGCGAGCGCGTACGGCGCCACGGGGCGATCTGGAGGACGCCGCCCAGGACGACCGCGGCGAGCAGATGACCGAACCCGTGCCGGCGGTTGAGAGGCGCGGCCACCGGGGCGACCGCGTCGGTGGCGGCGGTGATCATCGCGGGCACCCGCCGACGACGGAGACGACCACCGCCATGGTGAACGAGGTGAACAGGCCGATCGCCGGATGACTCCGACGATGATCGAGAACGAGATCGCCTCCGCGAGGTCAGGGCGCTCCCTCGTCACTCGATGCGCGAGGCCGGGAAGGGGCTCCGCCAGGCCGGGGCTCCCTCAGCACTCGATGATGTTCACCGCGAGCCCGCCCCGCGCGGTCTCCTTGTACTTCACGCTCATGTCCGCGCCCGTCTCCTTCATCGTCTTGATGACCTTGTCGAGGGAGACCTTGTGGCTGCCGTCGCCGCGCAGCGCCATCTTCGCCGCCGTGACGGCCTTGACCGCGGCCATGCCGTTGCGCTCGATGCACGGGATCTGGACCAGACCGCCGACCGGGTCGCAGGTGAGGCCCAGGTTGTGTTCCATGCCGATCTCGGCGGCGTTCTCGACCTGCTCGGGGGTGCCGCCGAGGACCTCGGCGAGGGCACCCGCGGCCATGGAGCAGGCGGAGCCGACCTCGCCCTGGCAGCCGACCTCGGCGCCGGAGATCGAGGCGTTCTCCTTGAAGAGCATGCCGATGGCTCCGGCCGCGAGGAGGAAGCGGACCACGCCGTCCTCCTTCTCCGCCTCGGTGGCGCCGCCGGCCGCGAAGTTCATGTAGTAGTGCAGCACCGCCGGGATGATGCCCGCGGCGCCGTTGGTGGGGGCGGTGACGACCCGGCCGCCCGCCGCGTTCTCCTCGTTGACCGCCATCGCGTAGAGGGTGATCCACTCCATCGCGTGGGTCTGCGGGTCGCCCTCGGCCCGCAGCTGGCGGGCGGTGTTCGCGGCGCGGCGGCGGACCTTGAGGCCGCCCGGCAGGATGCCCTCGCGGGACATGCCGCGCGAGACACAGGCCTGCATGACGCGCCAGATGTCCAGCAGACCCGAGCGGATCTCGTCCTCGGTGCGCCAGGCCCGCTCGTTCTCCAGCATCAGCGAGGAGATGGACAGGCCGGTGTCCCTGGAGAGCCGCAGCAGTTCGTCGCCGGTGCGGAAGGGGTGCTTGAGCACGGTGTCGTCGAGCACGATCCGGTCCTCGCCCGCACCATCCCCGCCGAGGGCGTCCGTGTCGACGACGAAGCCGCCGCCGACCGAGTAGTACGTCTTCTCCAGGAGAAGGGCACCGTCGCGGTCGAAGGCGAAGACCGTCATGCCGTTCGCGTGGTACGGGAGGGCCTTGCGGCGGTGCAGGATCAGCTGCTTGTCGGCGTCGAAGTCGATCTCGTGCATGCCGAGGAGGTTGATCCGGCCCGTGCTGCGGATCTGCTCCACCCGGTCGTCGGCGGACTCCACGTCGACCGTGCGGGGCGACTCGCCCTCCAGACCGAGCAGGACGGCCTTGGGGGTGCCGTGGCCGTGACCGGTCGCACCGAGCGAGCCGTACAGCTCGGCGCGTATCGAGGCGGTGTGGGCGATGAGGCCCTCGTTCTTCAGCCGGCGCGCGAACATGCGGGCGGCGCGCATCGGGCCGACCGTATGGGAGCTGGACGGGCCGATGCCGATCGAGAACAGGTCGAAGACCGAGATGGCCACGGGTGACTCCTCAAGGGTTGGTAGACATCGTCGTCTGCCGGGTGGTGCGGTGGGACCGGCCGGTTCGGAGAGCGGCGGGGGACAAGGGATGGGGCACCGCGCTCACTGCCAGTGTGCGCGATGCCCCGCCCGAGGGTGACGAACTGTGTCCCGGACTACTTCAGACCGGGGTACAGCGGGAACTTCTCGGCCAGCGCGACGACACGGGCCTTCAGTGCGTCCGCGTCGTAGGACGGCTTGAGCGCGGCGGCGATGATCTCCGCGACCTCGGTGAAGTCCTCGGCCTGGAAACCGCGGGTCGCCAGGGCCGGCGTACCGATCCGCAGGCCCGAGGTGACCATCGGCGGCCGCGGGTCGTTGGGGATGGCGTTCCGGTTGACCGTGATGCCCAGCTCGTGCAGCCGGTCCTCGGCCTGCTGGCCGTCCAGCTCGGAGTTGCGCAGGTCGACGAGGACCAGGTGGACGTCCGTACCGCCGGACAGCACGGAGACACCGACCTCGGTGACGTCCGGCTGGGCCAGGCGCTCGGCGAGGATGCGGGCGCCGTCCAGGGTGCGCTGCTGGCGCTCCTTGAACTCCTCGGTCGCCGCGACCTTGAACGAGACCGCCTTGGCCGCGATCACGTGCTCCAGCGGGCCGCCCTGCTGGCCCGGGAAGACCGCGGAGTTGATCTTCTTGGCGAGCTCCTGCGTCGACAGGATGACGCCACCACGCGGACCGCCGAGGGTCTTGTGCGTGGTGGTCGTGACCACATGGGCGTGCGGCACCGGGTTGGGGTGCAGACCCGCCGCGACCAGGCCGGCGAAGTGCGCCATGTCGACCATCAGGTACGCGCCGACCTCGTCCGCGATGCGGCGGAAGGCGGCGAAGTCCAGCTGACGGGGGTACGCGGACCAGCCGGCGACGATCAGCTTCGGCTTGGACTCCTTGGCCAGACGCTCGACCTCGGCCATGTCCACGACGCCGGTCTCGTCGACGTGGTACGGGACCACGTTGTAGAGCTTGCCGGAGAAGTTGATCTTCATGCCGTGGGTCAGGTGACCGCCGTGGGCCAGGTTCAGGCCCATGATCGTGTCGCCCGGCTTGAGCAGCGCGAACATCGCGGCGGCGTTGGCCTGCGCACCGGAGTGCGGCTGGACGTTCGCGGCCTCGGCGCCGAACAGCGCCTTGATGCGGTCGATGGCGATCTGCTCGACGACGTCGACGTGCTCGCAGCCGCCGTAGTAGCGGCGGCCGGGGTAGCCCTCGGCGTACTTGTTGGTGAGGACGGAGCCCTGGGCCTCCATGACCGCGACCGGAGCGAAGTTCTCCGAGGCGATCATTTCGAGGGTGGACTGCTGACGGTGGAGCTCGGCGTCGACAGCGGCGGCGACGTCCGGGTCCAGCTCGTGGAGAGAGGAGTTGAGAAGCGACATCAGGTGGTCCCTTGGGGTCTTTAGTTGCCGGAGAACTCGGTGTACTCGTCGGCGGAGAGCAGGTCCTTCGGCTCCTCCGCGACGCGTACCTTGAACAGCCAGCCGCCCTCGAAGGGAGCGGAGTTCACCAGCGACGGGTCGTCCACGACATCCTGGTTCGACTCGGTGACCTCGCCGGTCACCGGCGAGTACAGGTCGCTCACCGACTTGGTCGACTCCAGCTCGCCACAGGTCTCGCCCGCGGTCACCGTGTCACCGACCTTGGGCAGGTCGGCGTAGACGACGTCGCCGAGCGCGTTGGCCGCGAACTCGGTGATGCCGATCGTGGCCACACCGTCCTCGACGGCCGACAGCCACTCGTGCTCCTTGCTGTAACGCAGCTGCTGGGGGTTGCTCATGACCTGAATTCTCCTGTACGCGGGGGAGTGCTGATGAACGGTGGTCTTACGGTGTGAGACGCGACTGCGTCACTTTCCGAGGTGCGCGGACGTCACTTCTGGCGCTTGTAGAACGGCAGCGCCACGACCTCGTACGGCTCGTGGCTGCCCCGGATGTCCACTGCGACGCCCCCGGTGCCGGGCGTGGCGTGCTCGGCGTCGACGTACGCCATGGCGATCGGCTTGCCCAGGGTGGGCGACGGGGCGCCCGAGGTGACCTCGCCGATGACCTCGCCGCCGGCGGTCACGGAGAAGCCGGCGCGCGGCACCCGGCGGCCCTCGGCGACCAGCCCGACCAGCTTGCGCGGCGGGGCGGTCTCGGCGCGCTCGGCGGCGGCCTCCAGGGCCTCGCGGCCGACGAAGTCGCCCTCCTTCTCGAACTTCACGACCCGGCCGAGACCGGCGTCGAACGGGGTGAGCCCGGTGGTCAGCTCGTGCCCGTACAGCGGCATGCCCGCCTCCAGGCGCAGCGTGTCGCGGCAGGAGAGCCCGCACGGGATCAGGCCGTGGGAGGCGCCCGCCTCGGTCAGCGCCTTCCACAGCTGCTCGGCGTGCTCGGGGGCGACGAACAGCTCGAAGCCGTCCTCGCCGGTGTAGCCGGTACGGGCGATCAGCGCGGGGACACCGGCGACCGTGCCGGGCAGACCGGCGTAGTACTTCAGGCCGTCCAGGTCGGCATCGGTGACGGAGGCCAGGATGGCGGGGGACTCGGGGCCCTGGACGGCGAGCAGCGCGTACGCGTCGCGGTCGTCGCGCACCTCGACGTCGAAGCCGTCGGAGCGTGCGGTCAGCGCGTCCAGCACGATCTGGGCGTTGCCCGCGTTGGCGACGACCATGTACTCGGCCGCTCCCAGCCGGTACACGATCAGGTCGTCCAGGATGCCGCCGTCCTCGGCGCAGATCATCGTGTAGCGGGCCCGGCCCACGGCGACGGTGCCGATGTTGCCGACCAGCGCGAAGTTCAGGAAGGCCGCGGCTTCGGCGCCGGTGACGGTGATCTCGCCCATGTGCGACAGGTCGAAGAGGCCGGCCCTGGTGCGCACCGCGTTGTGCTCGTCGCGCTCGCTGGCGTACCGCAGGGGCATGTCCCAGCCCGCGAAGTCGGTCATGGTCGCGCCCAGCGAACGGTGCAGGGCATCGAGGGCGGTGAGGCGGGGGGCGGTGCTCATGGGTGTGACTCCCGGGGCATGACGACGAGGAAGATCCCTCCCCATCTGTCATCGGAACCTGAGAGGTTCGCCGAGAGCCCCTGGAAGGGTTCGGCTTGCACCTTGGGTGGAGCCGCGAAGCGGCCCGCTTTTCAGATCTGCCTCATCCACGCGGTACGGGGCCTGAGAGATTCAAGGGAGGAACTTGCTCCTTCGGCGCCCGGCACATGCAGTGACCGGAACTCTCCCGCGCGGATTCAAGCGGCCTATATGCAGTTGGCCGGGTCATCATCGCACGCATCGGGCCGGAGTGGGGCGTCGGTCCCCTCACGGAATTCAGCGGCGTGGGCGGTTGTGCCGCATTACCTTTTCTTTACACTTCAGGGGCATGTGTGGGGTGACCCGACAGGGGGAGGGCGATGACGTTGCAGCGGTACGCGATGACCGCGGGGGTCGCGCACGGCGCGATGCCCGCACAGGCGGGGGCCCCGGCGAGGGGGCTGTCCGGCCCGCACGCGCCCGTCGTGCGGGATCTCCGGGACCGGTCCGGGCGCAGTCCGCGCGGCCTGCGGTTCGCGGCGGGCGACGTGGTGGTGGTCTCCGGGCTGCCCGGCAGCGGCAAGTCGACGCTCATCCGGCGGGCGGTGACGACGGCGCACGCCATCGACTCCCAGGACACCCGAGACCGCTGGGCGCGGATCATGCCCCGTTTACTCCCGTACGCCCTCTACCGCCCGCTCGTCCGCGCCGCCCACTACTGGGGGCTGTGGCGGGTGCTGCGTTCCGGGGAGTCCGTCGTCGTCCACGACTGCGGGACGCAGTCGTGGGTGCGCGGCTGGCTGGCCCGTGACGCGCGGCGCCGGGGCGGGGTCCTGCATCTCGTCCTGCTCGATGTCACGCCGCAGACGGCGAGGGAGGGGCAGCGGGAGCGCGGACGCGGCGTGTCCGGTTACGCGTTCGCCAGACACCGCAGGGCGGTGGGCAAGCTGCTGCGGGCAACCGAGGCGGGCCTGCTGCCGCCCGGGTGTGCTTCGGCGGTGCTGCTGGACCGGGAGGCGGCGGGGCGGCTCGGCCGGATCTCGTTCGCGGACGTACGGCGCGGGGCCGGGTAGCGAGGGGGCCGGGCGCTGGAGGGCCGGGTAGCCGCGGGGCCGGGTGGCTCCGGGGCCTGGCGTTAATCTTCTGCCGGAAAGCTTGGGCGAGAAGGGGAAGCAGTGGACGTTCCGGCACAGGTCCAGTCCCATCCGCAGGGCGGATGGCCGGCCAATGAGCTCGAAGAAGTGCTGATGGCCTCGGTGGGCATCCCGGAGGCGGGCGGACGGCTCGTCGAGGTGCTCGGGCGCAGCCAGGTCTGGGTGCCGCTGCCCAACGGGGGCGGACCCGACTCGGCGGCCCTGGACCTGCCGACGGTGGAGATCGAGGGCGCTCCGTACGTCCCCGTGTTCAGCTCCGAACAGCAGTTCCTCACCTGTGTCGGCACCCATATGTCCTTCACCGTCGCGCCCGCCCGCGACTTCGCCCGGGGACTGCCCCCGCAGCTCGGCATCGCCGTGAACCCGGGCGGCGCGGTCGGGATGCCGCTGCCGCCGCCCGCCGTGGCCGAACTCTGCCGGGCCGGACGCACTCCGCTGGACGGTCCGGCCAGCGGCGGCAGGGTCCGGCTGTACGAGCCGGACTGGAAGGAGGAGCCCGTCGACTTCCTCGCCGCGGCGGCCGGTGAATTCGAGGAGAGCGGCGTCGTGCTCTCCGCCCGCCGGGCGCTGGCCAGCATCGAGGGCGGCGACCCCGTCCTCTTCATCGGTGTCGAGTTCTCCACCTGGGAAGGCGCGGGGCGCAATGCCCCGATGGACGCCCTCGGCCGCGCTCTCGGCCGGGTCGAGGTGCCCTGGCCGGTCAATCTCGTACTGCTCGATGTGGCACAGGACCCGGTCGGCGACTGGATACGGGAGAAGGTCCGGCCGTTCTACCAGCGAGCGGGCCAGTAGCGCCCGGCGCGGAGCCGACGGCGGGCACCGGCGTGGAACACCGCTTCGACCCATGGCGTCAAGTCGGTGTCAGGACCGGCGCATAAGCTGGTTTCATGGCTGGTGCATCGGCATCGTGCCGCACCCGTGTGCCCGGGAGCGGTGGGCCGACACAGTGGATCGAAGAGGGGCGGGACCAGGTGAGTGCGTCAGGCACCGCGGCGGCCGGGCAGGTCGAGCACATGCTGCGCCAAGTGACGCCCGGACGCTACGACGCGTACGAGGCGCTGCTGCAGGCCCTCGCGAACGACCGGATCTGGATGCTCCTCTGGCACGGCCGGCCGGGCTCGCCCGACGCCCAGTACGGAAACATGGAGGTCGACGGCCTCGGCTACGCCCCCTGTGTGACCTCCGCCCAGGAACTCTCGGCCAGCGGCTGGACCCGCGACCACGAGCTGGTCGGCGGCCGGGACATCGCCCGCGCCCTCTTCCCCGACCGCTGGGGCATCTGGCTCAACCCGCACGCCCCGGGCGGCGGCGTCGGCATCCCCTGGCTGGATCTGCGCCGGATCGCCACCGGCCTCGACCGGATGCCCGCAGGACCGCTCCGGCTCACCGAGCCGGCCATCGAGATCCCGCAGTTCTACGCCCTGCTCACGCAGAACGCCCACCACACCCCGGCGATCCGCTCGCTGCGCCGCGCCTGGGTGCAGCCCGCGCTCGGGGTCCCGTACCTCGCCATCGGTCTCGACCTCTACGACACGAGCCCGCCCTCGGTGGACGCGGCGCGCGCGATGATGCAGCAGTCGATCTCCGCCGTCCCGGACGGGCTGCCCGTCTCCACCGTCGCGATGTCCGACGAGTACGACCCGGTCGCGATGTGGCTGCGCGCCAACTCCCGCCCGTTCTACGACCGCGAGGCGCACGCCCAGGCGTCCCCCGCCGCGGGCTACGGCTACCCGCCGCAGGGTACGTACTGACCTTCCGGCCGCTGCCCCTTCCAGCCGCTGATCCTTCCGGACACCCGCCCGGGCGCCCGGTCGCGTATCCGCGCCCCGAGGAAACGGATGTATGTTCCCGGTACCCGTAATGGACCCTTCGCCCCCAAAGGCTGTAATGCGGTCGTACATTCCCGGTTCCAGGGATGCGGTTGTACGTTCCTGATTTCCGGAACGCGGCCATAAGGCACCAACTCCCCGAATGCGGGCACGCGTTCAGCTTCCCCGTGACGCGCCCGGCCGCCGGTGTCCGAGACCTCCGAGCTGGGTACGTCTGGTGGTGAAAGCGTCGCGAATCGGCGCGCGTGCCCCCCTTCCGTATCAACTGACCTGTGTTCGGGGGGCGTTCACATCCGTCCGGATAACGGAACACCCCAGACCGCATCACGGTTAGGCATCCATTCGTCTGTCGGTATGGCTACCAGCCGTAACGGCAATGAAGACTCCCGCACCAAGGGCGTCTTGCCGCCTCTGTGTACGACTGACTGATCGCGCCGCCACAGCGGCCAGTTCGGCCCGGCCACCGCCGGTTGAGAGGGGTCCTTGTCACGATGACGGCACCACTGCACGAGCCGACCAAGGAAGCGGATCCGATCGCGACCGGCGGTCCCGCAGTCGACTCCGGAGTGAAGAAGGTCGAGGGCCGGTCTCTCAAGCAGATCGCCTGGAACCGCCTGAAGCAGGACAAGGTCGCGCTGGCGGGCGGCATCACCGTGCTCGTCCTGGTCGTGGTGGCGATCTTCGCCCCGCTGATCGTGAGCCTGTTCGGGCACCCGCCGAACGAGTTCCACCAGGACATGCTCGACCCGCTGACCAATCTCCCCACGGGCGACCTCGGCGGCGTGAGCGGCGACTACCTCTTCGGCGTCGAGCCCAACAAGGGGCGCGACATCTTCAGCCGGATCGTCTACGGTGCCCGGATCTCGCTGCTCGTGGCCTTCCTGGCGGCCCTGGTCGCCGTCGCCCTCGGCACCCTCTTCGGGATCATCGCCGGCTACTTCGGCGGCTGGGTGGACGCGCTGATCAGCCGGGTCATGGACGTGCTGCTCTCCTTCCCGCAGCTCCTCTTCATCATCTCCCTGGTCTCGGTGCTCCCCGACGATCTGCTCGGGCTCACCGGCAGCGGCGTCCGCATCGCCGTACTCGTCGCCGTCATCGGCTTCTTCGGCTGGCCGTACGTGGGACGCATCGTCCGCGGCCAGACGCTCTCGCTGCGCGAGCGCGAGTACGTGGAGGCGGCACGCAGCCTCGGCGGCGGGCGGACCCACATCCTCTTCCGCGAGCTGCTGCCGAACCTGGTGGCGCCGATCACCGTCTACGCGACGCTCATGATCCCCACCAACATCCTCACCGAAGCGGCCCTCAGCTTCCTCGGTGCCGGTGTCCGGCCGCCGACCGCCTCCTGGGGCGGGATGCTGCGGGACGCCCTGGAGACGTACGAGCACGACCCGATGTTCATGGTCTTCCCCGGCGTGACGATCTTCATCACCGTGCTGGCCTTCAACCTCTTCGGGGACGGGCTGCGCGATGCCCTGGACCCCAAGGGGACCCGATAACCCACGACTTGCCCCTGCCGCATCGTCAGGTGGCTTTTCCCATGGTTCTCCGGCAAGCAACGGCCTGGGACCGCGATCTCGGAGGTTGCGAGAAAATGTCCACAGTTACCTCGAAACGACGGCTCACCGCTGGTGCGGCCCTCGTGGTCGCGGCGCTGATGACCACCACGGCGTGCGGCGGCGGCGACGGCGACGGCGAAGGCGGCGGCAAGTCGAAGGGCGCCGGCTTCAACGCGGCGTTCAACAAGGTCGCCAACCCGTCCACCAAAAAGGGTGGAACGCTGAAGATGGTCGGCAAGCAGGACCTCGACTCCGCCGACCCCCAGCGTGCCTACTACGGCATGGCCTGGGACTTCATGCGCTTCTACACCCGCCAGCTGGTGTCCTACGACACCAAGCCGGGTGCGGCCTCCACCAAGCTGGTCGGCGACCTGGCCACCGGCCCCGGTGAGATCACCGACGGCGGCAAGACCTACACGTACAAGCTGCGTGACGGACTGACCTGGGAGGACGGCTCCAAGCTGACCTCCAAGGACGTCAAGTACGGCATCGAGCGCATCTGGGCGACGGACACCATCACCGGTGGCCCGCAGTACCTGAAGCAGACGCTGGACCCCAAGAGCGAGTACAAGGGCCCCTACAAGGACAAGTCCGCGGACAAGCTCGGTCTCAAGGCGATCGAGACGCCCGACGACAACACCATCATCTTCAAGCTGCCCAAGCCCAACGGTGACTTCGAGCAGTTCCTCGCCATGCCGTCCGGCTCGCCCGTGAAGGCGGACAAGGACACCGGGGCGAAGTACACCCAGCGCCCGTTCTCCTCCGGCCCGTACAAGTTCGAGACGTACAAGCCGGGCAAGAGCATCGTGCTCGTCCGCAACGACAAGTGGCAGAAGGCCTCCGACCCGCTGCGCGCCGCGCTCCCGGACAAGGTCACCGTGACGATCTCCGCCAACCTGGAGGAGAACGACAAGAAGCTGATGGAGGGCGACTACGACGTCGACCTCAACGGCACCGGCATGACCCAGTCCGGCCGCGTCACCGCCGTCCAGGAGCACAAGGACAGCGTCGACAACATGCAGACGTCCTTCGTCCGCTACGTCGCGCTCGTCCACACCGCCAAGCCGCTGGACGACGTCCACTGCCGCAAGGCCGTCTTCTACGCCACGGACTTCGCCGGTCTCCAGCAGACCCGCGGTGGCGAGATCGCCGGTGGCGCGATCGCCAACAGCACCCTGCCGGTCTCCATCAAGGGTCACAGCGACTACGACCCCTACGGCGTCCTCGCCCGCAAGGGCAAGCCGGATGTCGCCAAGGCCAAGGACGAGCTGAAGCAGTGCGGTCACCCGGAGGGCTTCACCACCAAGCTCACCGCCCGTAACAACAACCCGGGCGAGGTCGACACCGCCGAGGCGCTCCAGGAGCAGCTCGGCAAGGTCGGCATCAAGGTCGAGGTCGACCCGATCGACGGCGCCGAGTCGTCCAGCATCACCGGCTCGCCGTCCGTCGTGAAGAAGCGCGGCTACGGCATGACGATGAGCGGCTGGGGCCCGGACTTCCCGTCCGGCCAGGGTTTCGGCCAGCCGCTGTGGGACAGCCGGTTCCTCTCGGAGACCGGTAACTACAACGAGTCGCAGCTGAAGGACCCGGAGATCGACAAGATCTTCGACCGGGCGATCGCGGAGACCGACCCGGTCAAGGCCGGCGAGATCTACAAGGAGCTCGACAAGCGGATCCTCGACCAGGCCGACTGGATGCCCTTCATCTACGAGAAGAACATCACCTGGCGCGGCAGCCGACTGACGAACGCCTACATGTCCGACGCCTACAACGGCCGTTACGACTACGTCTCGCTCGGCGTCGTCAAGTAGTCGCTGTAGTCAACAGCATTCGCAGTCAACCCGGTTGACTGTTCCACCGCCGCCGAAACCCGCCAGTCCGAAGGGCAGGTGATGGCCGGGGCGGTGGCCGGGAGCCCCCACAAGGGGTTCCCGGCCACCGCCGGGCCGCGCACAGTGCTTGCTTATCTCATCCGGCGCCTGTTCGCCGTAGTCATCATGGTGCTCGTCGTACTGCTCGCGACGTTCACCATCTTCTTCATGCTGCCCAAGTGGGCGGGTCAGGACGTCGCAGTCCTCTTCGCCGGCAAGGCCACCGGTGCCGAGCAGCTCCAGGGCATCCGGATCAAACTGGGTCTCGACGACCCCCTCCTCGTCCAGTTCTGGGACTTCGTCAAGGGCATCCCGATGGGGCGCGACTACGCGAACGGTGATGACGTCACCCACTGCGCCGCTCCCTGCTTCGGCTACTCCTTCCGCACGGAGGTCCCGGTCTGGACCACCCTCAAGGACGCGCTGCCCGTCACCGGCGCGCTCGCCGCCGGTGCCTGCGTCCTGTGGCTCCTCGGCGGTGTCGCCACCGGTGTGGTGTCCGCGCTCCGGCGCGGCAGCATCTGGGACCGTGCCGCGATGACCACGGCTCTCGCCGGTGTCTCGCTGCCGATCTTCTTCACCGGCATGGTCGCGATGGGCCTGTTCGTGCACAACTTCGGCTGGGTGCACATCGCCGACAACCTCTCCACGGACGACAGCATCGGCGCCTGGTTCCAGACGCTGATCCTGCCGTGGATCGTGCTCGCCTTCCTGAACGCCGCGATGTATGCCCGGCTCACCAGAGCCACCATGCTCGAAGTGCTCGGCGAGGACTACATCCGTACCGCCCGCTCCAAGGGCCTGGGCGAGGGCACCGTCATCACCCGGCACGCCCTGCGTTCCGCGATGACGCCGATCCTCACCGTCTTCGGCCTCGACATCGGCGTGCTCCTCGGTGGCGCCGTCCTCACCGAGTCCACGTTCAACCTGCCCGGTCTCGGGCTCGCCGCGGTCCAGGCCATCAGCAACAAGGACCTGCCGGTGATTCTCGGCGTCACCCTGTTCGCGGCTCTCGCGATCGCCGTCGCCAACCTCGTCGTCGACATCATGTACGCCGTCATCGACCCGCGAGTGAGGCTGGGATGACCGAACTGCAAAAGAGCGGTGCCGCGCTGGGCGAACCCTCCCCGGCCGGCTCGCCCGCTCCCACCGCCTTCCTCGAAGTGCGCGACCTCAAGGTGCACTTCCCGACCGACGACGGCCTGGTCAAGTCCGTCGACGGGCTCAACTTCCAGCTGGAGAAGGGCAAGACCCTCGGCATCGTCGGCGAGTCCGGCTCCGGCAAGTCCGTCACCTCGCTGGGCATCATGGGCCTGCACACCGCAGGCCAGTACGGCAAGCGCAAGGCACAGGTCTCCGGCGAGATCTGGCTGGACGGCAAGGAGCTGCTGTCCGCCGACCCCGACGAGGTGCGCAAGCTGCGCGGCCGCGACATGGCCATGATCTTCCAGGACCCGCTGTCCGCGCTGCACCCGTACTACACGATCGGCAAGCAGATCGTGGAGGCGTACCGGGTCCATCACAGCGTCGACAAGAAGACCGCCCGCAAGCGGGCGGTCGAGATGCTCGACCGGGTCGGCATCCCGCAGCCCGACAAGCGCGTCGACAGCTACCCGCACGAGTTCTCCGGCGGCATGCGCCAGCGCGCGATGATCGCCATGTCGCTGGTCAACAACCCCGAGTTGCTGATCGCCGACGAGCCGACGACCGCGCTGGACGTCACCGTCCAGGCGCAGATCCTGGACCTGATCCGGGACCTGCAGAAGGAGTTCGGCTCCGCGGTCATCATCATCACCCACGACCTGGGCGTGGTGGCCGAGCTCGCCGACGACATCCTGGTGATGTACGGCGGGCGCTGCGTCGAGCGCGGACCGGCCGAGAAGGTGTTCTACGAGCCCCGGCACCCCTACACCTGGGGTCTGCTGGGCTCGATGCCGCGACTCGACCGCGACCAGACCGACCGGCTCATCCCGGTCAAGGGTTCCCCGCCGTCGCTCATCAACATCCCGTCGGGCTGCGCCTTCAACCCGCGCTGCCCGTACGCGGACGTGCCCAAGGACGACGTCACCCGCACCGTACGGCCCGAGCTGCAGGAGGTCGGCAGCCGGCACTGGGCGGCCTGCCACATGTCGCAGGAGCAGCGGGAGCGTATCTGGACCGAAGAGATTGCGCCCAAGCTGTGAGCGAGGACAAGGCCGTGACGAGCGAGGACAAGGGCGTGGACGTTCCGGCGCAGAGGTCTGCCGGACACGGCGCGCCGGCCGGTGACACCGCCTCCCGCGAGGTGCTGCTCAAGGTGACCGGGCTGCAGAAGCACTTCCCCATCAAGAAGGGGCTGCTGCAGCGCAGCGCCGGTGCCGTGAAGGCCGTCGACGGGATCGACTTCGAGGTGCACTCGGGCGAGACCCTGGGTGTCGTCGGCGAGTCCGGCTGCGGGAAGTCGACGATGGGCCGGCTGATCACCCGACTGCTCGAACCCACCGCGGGGAAGATCGAGTTCGAGGGGAAGGACATCACGCACCTCGGCGTGGGCCAAATGCGCCCGATGCGCCGGGACATGCAGATGATCTTCCAGGACCCGTACTCCTCGCTGAACCCGCGGCACACGATCGGCACGATCGTGGGCGCCCCCTTCAAGCTGCAGGGCGTCACGCCCGACGGCGGCGTCAAGAAGGAGGTGCAGCGGCTGCTGGAGGTCGTGGGCCTGAACCCCGAGCACTACAACCGCTACCCGCACGAGTTCTCCGGCGGCCAGCGGCAGCGCATCGGGATCGCCCGCGCACTGGCGCTCAACCCCAAGCTGGTCGTGGCGGACGAGCCGGTGTCGGCGCTGGACGTCTCGATCCAGGCGCAGGTGGTGAACCTGCTCGACGACCTCCAGACCGAGCTGGGCCTCACCTACGTGATCATCGCCCATGACCTGTCGGTCGTCCGGCACGTCTCGGACCGGATCGCGGTGATGTACCTCGGCAAGATCGTGGAGCTGGCCGACCGCGAGTCGCTCTACAAGGCGCCGATGCACCCGTACACCAAGGCGCTGCTGTCGGCGGTTCCGATCCCGGACCCGAAGCGCCGTTCGGCCAAGAGCGAGCGGATTCTGCTCAAGGGTGATGTGCCTTCGCCGATCTCACCGCCCAGCGGCTGCCGCTTCCACACCCGGTGCTGGAAGGCGACGCAGGTCTGCAAGACGCAGGAACCGCCGCTGGTCGCGCTGAAGACCGGACACCAGGTGGCCTGCCACCACCCGGAGAACGCACCCGACCAGGTGCCCGGCGAGACGGTGACGGCAGCGGCGCGCGAGGCGATCCAGATCGTCGAGGTCCGGAAGGCGGAGGCCGCCGAGGTACAGAAGCCGGAGGCTGCCGAAGCGCGGAAGGCGGAGGCCGACGAGACCGCGGTGGACGGCGGCAGCGCCTCGCCCGATACGCCGGAGGACAGCCCGAAGGAGTAGTACCGGCACAATTGCCCGGTGCTCAACGAACTGTTCACGCCCTCCGTCCAGCATGCGCTCGACATCGTCGGAATCTTCGTCTTCGCGATCTCCGGCGCTCTGCTCGCCGTACGCAAGAACTTCGATGTCTTCGGCATCGCGGTGCTCGCCGAGGTGACCGCGCTGGGCGGAGGGCTGTTCCGTGACATCGTCATCGGGGCGGTCCCGCCCGCGGCGTTCACGGATCTCGGCTACTTCACCACCCCGCTCCTCGCCGCCGTCCTGGTGTTCTTCATGCACCCGCACGTCGAGCGGATCCAGGTCGGCGTCAACGTCTTCGACGCGGCGGGCCTCGGGCTGTTCTGCGTCACGGGCACGGTCAAGGCGTACGACTACGGCCTGGGCCTCACCGCGTCGGCGGCCCTGGGGCTGGCCACCGCGGTCGGCGGCGGTGTGCTGCGTGACGTACTGGCCAACGAGGTGCCCTCGCTGCTGCGCTGGGACCGCGACCTGTACGCGGTGCCCGCCATCGTCGGCGCCACGATGATCGTTCTGTGCATCCGCTTCGAGACGCTCAACGCGTTCACCAGTGGCACCGCCGTGATCACGGCGTTCGTGCTGCGACTGCTGTCCATGCGCTACCACTGGAGGGCCCCGCGCGCCTACAACCGGAAGTCCGCGACGGCCGAGGAGGGCTCCGCGACCACCTGAGGCGGCGCTGTGATTCCCATCAAAAAGCTACCGCTCAGTAATACAATCGGTGTACGGTGCATCGCATGGCACAGGCAGCAGAGCAGTCGGCAGAGCAGTCGGCAGATCAGGCGGCGCAGACCGGACCGGCGACCATCGGGGACAGCGAGTTCGACCGCGACACCTCCGTCACCCTTCGCGAAGAGGGCGTGTACGACGCCGAGCTGTCCGCCGGATGGACGATCATCCATGCCGTCAACGGCGGCTATCTGCTGGCCACCCTGGGCCGCGCGCTCGGCCAGGCCCTGCCGCACCCGGACCCCTTCTCCGTGTCCGCGCACTACCTCACCGCGTCCGTCCCCGGCCCCGCGGTGATCCGGACCCAGACCGTCCGCACCGGCCGCACGCTGTCCACCGGCCAGGCCTCCCTCCTCCAGTTCGCGGAGGACGGCACGGAGGTCGAGCGCATCCGGGTCATCGCCACCTACGGCGACCTGGACGCCCTGCCCGACGAGGTCCGCACGTCGGCGAAGCCGCCGGCCATCCCGCCGATGGAGCACTGCTTCGGCCCGGGCGACGGCCCGGCCCCGATCCCCGGCAGCTCCGCCATCACCGGACGGCTCGACATCAAGCTCGACCCGGCGACGGTCGGCTGGGCCGTCGGCGCACCCTCCGGCAAGGGCGAGATGCGCGGCTGGTTCGGCCTCTCGGACGGCCGCGACGCCGACCCGCTCTCGCTGCTGCTCACCGTCGACGCACTGCCGCCCACCTCGTTCGAGCTGGGCCTCAAGGGCTGGACGCCGACCATCGAGCTCACCACCCACATCCGCTGCCGTCCCGTCCCCGGCCCGCTGCGTGTCGCCATCACCACCCGCAACCTCGCGGGCGGCTTCCTGGAGGAGGACGCGGAGGTCTGGGACAGCGCGGACCGGCTGGTGGCCCAGTCCCGCCAGCTGGCGCGCGCACCGCGCTCCTGACGTCCGGCGGCGGCAGGGACGGGGTGGGGCAGGGGCGGAGGCAGCGGCCGGGGAAGCTGGTGAGGTGAAATCCGACCGGCTGCTCTCGATCCTCCTGCTGCTCCGGACCCGCGGCCTGGTGCCCGCCACCGAGCTCGCCGAGCGCCTCGAAGTTTCCGTACGCACCATCTACCGCGACATCGAGGCGCTCTCCGCCTCCGGCGTCCCGGTCTACGCCGAGCGGGGGCGGCACGGCGGCATCGCCCTGCTGCCGGGGTTCCGTACCGATGTCACCGGGCTGACCGCCGACGAGGCGCGCGCCCTCTTCGTCCTTGCCGCCGAGGGCGCCCATGCCGCACTCGGCCTCGACGAAGCGCTCGGGTCCGCGCTGCGCAAGGTGATGGCCGCCCTGCCCGAACCGCACCGGCCCGCCGCCGAACTGACCAGCAGGCGGATCCTGGTCGACCCGATGCGCTGGATGAGCGGCCCGCAGCCGGCCGTCGACGTGGCCGAACTGCACGACGCCGTCTTCGCCGACCGGCGGCTGCGACTGGACTACCGCCACAGCGGTACGAGGACCCCGCGCACCTACACCGTCGATCCGTACGGCCTCGTCGTGAAGGCGGGTGTCTGGTACCTGGTGGCGGACCGGGACGGGATGCCCCGGCTCTTCAGGGCCGACCGGGTGCGACAGGCCGTCCTCACGGACGAACCGGTCGTGCGCCGACCCGGGGTGGAGCTGGCGGACCTGTGGGACGAGCTGCGCAGGCGGGTCGAGGAGCGGCCGGAGCGGGTGCGGCTGCGGGTGCGCGTGCACCGTTCCCGGCTCGATCTGTTCGTGCGCCTCCACGCCGGGGCGCTGACGGGGGAGCCGCGGCCAGAGGGGCGGGGGGAGGGGACCGGGGAGCACGGTGACCGGGCGCCGGGCGAGGAGCGCGGAGACCGGACGCCGGGCGAGGAGCAGGGGGATTGGCTGCGGGCCGAGCTGGCCGTGGACTCGGTCGAGTGGGCCCGCGCCCTGCTCTCCTTCGGCCCGAACGTCGAAGTGCTCTCACCGCCCGAGGCACGGGACATCCTCGCCCGTCACGCGGCGGCGGTCGTGGAACTGTACGGCGAGGCGGGCGCGCCCTAAGGGGTATCGGTGCTGCTCGTGTCGTCCAGCCAGTGCAGCCTGCCGAGGTTGATCAGTCCCAGCCGGCGGCGGGCCACCCGGGCCACCTCCTGCTCGCCGTCCGGCCCCGCGTCCAGCAGCGCCGACGTGGTGATCACCATGAGGTCGACATAGAGGCCGCCCAGCATCAGCAGGTCCTCCTCGCTCCAGCCCCTGGACTGCGGTTCCCTGGCGATGGCTGCCGCCATCTCCGCGGCGAAAAGTCGCAGTTGGGCCGCTATGGCCTCGCGGACCGGGCCGACGCCGCCATGCTGTTCGCGGGCGATGAAACGGAAGTGGGCGGGCTGCTCACAGACATGACGCAAGGTCAGCTCGACGCTGCGGTCCAGGCGTTCCTCGCTGTCACCGGTCTCGGCGAGCGTCGCGCCGATCACGCCGTGCAGGCTGCCCAGCGCCTCCTCGACGAGCGCCACACCGAGCGCCGCCGTGTCGTCGAAGTGCCGGTAGAAGGCGGTGGGCGTGACGCCGGCGGCCCGGGTCACCTCGCGCAGCCCGAGGCTGCCGAGGCTCTGGTGCTCCAGGAGTCCGAGTGCGGCATCCAGCAGTGCCTGACGGGTTCTCAGCTTCTGGATCCGGCGGATGCCGACGGTGTGACTCATGCCATTCAGTAAACAACTGTTCTCCGGAGCGGGGAAGTGCCGCACGGGTCTAGACTGGGCAGTCAGTGAACAGTCGTACTCTCAAACGCTCGTGGAGAGCTCGCAGAAAGGCTGAACATGGTCGTCCTCGTCGCCGCCCTGCTCCTCCTCGGGGTCGTGCTCGGAGCGGTGGTCCAGATTCCGCTGCCGCTGACCTTCGCGCTCGCCACCGTGATCGGCTGCTGGCTGCTGATCTTCGCCGTGCGGGAGCGGGCCTGCGCGCAGCGCCGTTCGCGCTGACCGTCGCCTCGATCACCGTCCCGACCGTCGCCCCGACCACAGTTCCGAAGGAGCCCGCACCATGACACTCACCGCATCGGTCCACTGCCGCAAAGCGGACGACAGGCCGGCCGTCGAGGCCGGAGCCGGGCCCGGCTCCGAGCCCGTGGCCACCGCCGGGACCCGGACCGACAGCCGCGGGGACCGGACCCGGGACGCCGACGGGCTGGCCGTCGCCTCGTTCGTCCTCGGGCTCGTCGGTCTGCTGGTGATGAACATCCTGCTCGGCCCGGCCGCGATCGTCATGGCGGTCGTCGCCCTCGTCCGTTCCACCTCCCGCCGTGGCCGAGCCTTCCTCGGGCTCGCACTCGGCATCGCCGACCTCGTGGTGCTGGCCTGCCTGGTCACCGGCTCCGGCACCGTCTCCTGGAACTTCGCCGGCTGACCGGGGCCGCGAACGGGCCGCCCCACACAGCCCGCCCCACACGGCGCGCCCCACACAACCCGTCACGCACGACCGGATCGGGCTCCGGATCGGTGCGGGCGACCGGGTGCCGCGACCGGTGCGCGGGGACCGGGCCGCGATGCGCCCGGCATACGCCCCGCCCGGGGCTCGTAGAATCGAGCCCACCATGGCTTACCTCGACCACGCCGCGACCACGCCGATGCTTCCGGAGGCGATCGCGGCGATGACCGCCCAGCTCGCCGTCACCGGCAACGCGTCCTCACTGCACGCCGCCGGGCGCCGGGCCCGCCGTACCGTCGAGGAGTCGAGAGAGACCCTCGCCGATGCCCTCGGCGCACGCCCCAGCGAGGTGGTCTTCACCTCCGGAGGGACCGAGGCCGACAACCTCGCCGTGAAGGGCCTGTACTGGGCCCGCCGCGATGCCGACCCCCGTCGTACCCGGGTGCTGGCCAGCCCGGTCGAGCACCACGCGGTGCTGGACGCGGTCGACTGGCTCGCCGAACACGAGGGCGCGAACGTCGAACACCTCCCCGTCGACCGGTACGGACGCGTCCACCCGGACGTACTGCGCGAGGCGATCCTCCGCGACCCCGACGATGTCGCGCTGGTCACCGTGATGTGGGCCAACAACGAGATCGGCACCATCATGCCGGTACGCGAACTGGCCGACGTGGCCCGTGAGTTCGACGTACCGATGCATGCGGACGCGGTGCAGGCCTTCGGGCAGCTGGAAGTCGACTTCGCCCGGTCCGGGCTGGCCGCGATGACGGTCAGCGCGCACAAGATCGGCGGACCGTTCGGCATCGGCGCGCTCCTGCTCGGCCGCGACTACACCCCCGTACCCGTGCTCCACGGCGGCGGCCAGGAGCGGCACGTCCGCTCGGGCACCCTCGACACGCCCGCCATCGCCGCTTTCGCCCTGGCGGGGCGGCTGGCCGCCGACGGGCGCGAGGAGTTCGCCCGCGAGATCGGCGGGCTCCGCGACGAACTGGTCGCGGCCGTGCTGGCGGCCGTGCCCGATGCCGTCCTCGGCGGCGACCCGGCCCCCGGCGGCCGGCTCCCCGCCAACGCCCACTTCACCTTCCCCGGCTGCGAGGGCGACTCCCTGCTCCTGCTGCTGGACGCCCAGGGCATCGAATGCTCCACCGGCTCGGCGTGCACCGCCGGGATCGCCCAGCCCAGCCACGTACTGCTGGCCACCGGCACCGACCCGGACCTGGCCCGCGGCACCCTGCGCTTCTCGCTCGGCCACACATCCACCGAGCAGGACATCGACGAGGTGGCCCGCGCGATCGGACCGGCGGTGGAGCGGGCGCGCGTGGCCGGCCTCAGCTGAACCCGGGTCCGTCCGACCAGCGGACGGGCCCCGCCGGTCACCGCGTATCCGCCGCCCGGACCAGCTTCAGATAGCGGTCCCAGTCCCAGTGCTTCCCCGGATCGGTGTGGTCCGTGCCCGGCACCTCCACATGCCCGACGATGTGCTCCCGGTCCACCGGCACCCCGTACCGCCCGCAGATCGCCGCCGTGAGCCGCGCCGAGGCCCCGTACATCGCCGCCGTGAAATCCTGCGGGCGGTCCACGAAGCCCTCGTGCTCTATGCCGACACTGCGCTCGTTGAACGACCTGTTCCCCGCGTGGAACGCCACATCCAACTCACGGATCATCTGCGTCACACGGCCGTCCTTGCGCACCACGTAATGCGCCGCCGCTCCGTGCCCCGGGTCCTGGAAGACCTTCACCGCGCTCCGGTAGCTGCCCTGGGTGACATGGATGACGACCCGGTCGATGGTGTAGTCGTCGGGTCGGTCGGCCTTCCGCCAGTTCGCCGAGGACGCCGCTATCCACTGGGCCCGCGCGTAATCCACCTCGCCGGGCTTGCGCGGCTTGTCCACACCCGGCAGCCGCCACCAGGCGTGCTCCAGCTTCTCCCGCGCCAGTACGGCCGTGCCCACGGCCGTGGCGGCAGCACCGATCAGCAGCCCGCGCCGACTGATGCCGTGCCCGGACTTCGTGCCCCCGGAGCTGTCGGCACCCGATGTCCCCTTGGTCCCCATGTGATCCACAACGCATATCCGAGAGCGTTCGGTTCCCGGCGCCCCGTACCCTGGTAGGGCTATGACTGAGACTTCCCAGCGCCCCCTCCGTGTGCTCGCCGCCATGTCGGGCGGTGTCGACTCCGCCGTCGCCGCGGCCCGCGCCGCCGAGGCGGGCCACGACGTGACCGGTGTGCACCTCGCCCTCTCCGCGAATCCGCAGTCCTTCCGTACCGGAGCACGCGGCTGTTGCACGATCGAGGACTCCCGCGACGCCCGCCGGGCCGCGGATGTGATCGGCATCCCGTTCTACGTCTGGGACCTGGCGGAACGGTTCCGCGAGGACGTCGTGGACGACTTCATCGCCGAGTACGAGGCGGGGCGCACCCCCAACCCGTGTCTGCGCTGCAACGAGAAGATCAAGTTCGCCGCGCTCCTCGACAAGGCCCTCGCGCTCGGCTTCGACGCGGTCTGCACCGGTCACTACGCCACCGTCGTCCTGAACGAGGACGGCAGCCGCGAGCTGCACCGCGCCTCCGACATGGCCAAGGACCAGTCGTACGTACTCGGCGTCCTGGACGAGAAGCAGCTCGCCCACGCGATGTTCCCGCTCGGCGACACCCTCACCACCAAGGACGAGATCCGCGCCGAGGCCGAGCGCCGCGGCCTCGCCGTCGCCAAGAAGCCCGACAGCCACGACATCTGCTTCATCGCCGACGGCGACACCCAGGGCTTCCTGGCGAGCCGCCTCGGCACCGCCGAGGGCGACATCGTCGACGAGTCGGGCACGAAGGTCGGCACCCACGAGGGTGCCTTCGGCTTCACCATCGGCCAGCGCAAGGGCCTGCGCATCGGCCACCCCGCCCCCGACGGCAAGCCGCGCTACGTCCTGGACATCTCCCCGGTGAACAACACGGTGACGGTCGGTCCGGTCGAGTCCCTGGACGTCACAGCCCTCACCGCCATCAAGCCCCGCTGGTGCGGCACGGCCCCGACCGCCCCCGGCACCTACACCGCCCAGCTCCGCGCCCACGGCGGCGAGACCGAGGTAACGGCCGAACTCGTCGACGGCACCCTGAACGTCACCTTCACCGAGCCGGTACGCGGCGTGGCCCCCGGCCAGGCGGTCGTCCTGTACGACGGCACCCGCGTGGTCGGCTCGGCGACCATCGCGACGACGGTGCGACGGGAGACGGCGGCGGCCGGCTGATCGCCGGGGCCTGGGCCGGGTACGCGGCCAGGGCAACCGTCACAATCATCCGGTCCCACTGCGGAATCATTAACCTCACGATTTCACGAGGTGGGCTGTCCGGCAGGTGATCAGCAACGCAGAAAGCGCCTCTGAACAGCCATCGGCCGGAGGCGCTTCCCAGGTGAGTAAACGTATCGAGTCGTACCCGCGTGTTCGGGTGTCGGGTGGCGGCAGAGGGGGCATCTCGCAGGCCGGCTGAGTCCTGCTGGTGGAGACGGCCCGCCGTACGGGCCTGGCCGCCGGGTTGTCCGCAGCGCTTGCGCCCTGGCGCGAGTCCAGAGCGGTGCACGACCCCGGCAAGATGCTGCCGGTCATCGCACTCGGCGTCGCCCCGGGCGGCGACTGCCGCCTGCTGCGGGCCGAGCCCGCCGTCTTCGGACCGGTCGCGTCCGATCAGACCGTCTCCCGTTCCCTCGACATGCTCGCCGCGGCCGGTCCCCACGCGCTCGCGGCCATCCAACGCGCGCGAAGCGAAGTCCGCGAGCGGGCCTGGCACTTGGCGGGCCAGGCGGCCCCTGACGCGGGCGGCGAGGTGATCGTGGACATCGACGGGGTCCTGGTCCTCGCGCACTCGCAGAAGGAACACGCGGCCGCGACCTGGCGGAAGACCTTCGGCCATCACCCGCTGTTCGCGTTCGTCGACCACGGCGGGCAGGGTCCGGCGGGCCCGTCGGCGCTCTGCTGCGGCCGGGGTCTTGTGGGTGGCCGACGGATGCCGGGCCGCCGCGCCAGGCGGGACTTTCGTCGTTGGCCGTCGCGACCAATGGCCGACGCGGAGCGGGTTGAGAGGGTCTTAACGTAGCCGGGTGACTCGTGTGGAATCTACGGCCCCTAAAGCATCGGCTCGCCAGGCACTGGCGGCGAGGCTGCGTTCGGCGACCTCGCGGCTGGCCGCCCCGGGCAGGGCTCTCTTGGCTCCCGGAATGTGGTCTCCCTGGCGCATCGTGGGCGAATCGCTGCTGAGCGTAGCGTTCGGGCTGCTGGGAGCAGGTCTCGCGGCCCTGGACCAAGGCGGCACCGTACGGATCGCTGCCGCCGGGCTGGCGATCGCAGCGCTGTCACTCCTGCGCCGGACGCTGCCCGCGACCGTGCTGCTGGTGACCGCCGTCGGCTCTGTCCTGTTCGGCGGTCTCGCTCCGTTGGTCCTTGTCGCCGCCTGGTCGGCGGGGCGGCGGATCGACGGGGTGGGCAGGGCCGTCGGCACCTTCGCCCTCGCATACGTCCTCAACCTCGGTCTGGCAGTCGTGCAGGCGCTGCCTCACCTCTCACTGCTCCGCTTGGTCTTCGACGTCCTGTGGCCGCTGGTCGCGATCATTGCGCCCGGCCTGGCCGGCCGCTACCGGTCGCAGCACCATACGCTGACCGACACGCTCCGGGAGTACGACGCCCAGCAGCAACGCGAGCGCGCGATGATCGCCGGACAGGCCCGGGCGCGGGAGCGTCAGCGCATTGCGCAGGACATGCACGACAGCCTCGGCCATCAGCTGGTGCTCATCTCGGTGCACGCGGGCGCGCTGGAGGTGGACCGCGAGCTGACCGGACGGCAGCGGGAGGCAGTGGGGGTGCTGCGCGAGGCGTCGGTGGCCGCGATGCACGAGCTGCGCGAGGTGGTACAGGTGATGCGGGACAGCACGGAGGTCCCCCACCAGGACCGCACCACCCCGGGCGTCGCGGCTGCGGCGGCGGAGGACACCACGGCGCTGTCGCGCGGGGTGGCGGGCATCGAGGGCCTGGTAGGAACGTCCCGGAGCGCGGGCGCGGCCGTGGAGCTGCGGCACTCCGGCGAGCCGTGCCCGCTTCCCCCGACCGCCGATCACGCGGCGTACCGCATCGTCCAGGAGGGCCTGACCAACGCCCACAAGCACGCCCCGGGCGCCCCGATCACCGTCGAGCTGCGGTATGAGCCGGACTCGCTGGTCGTGGAGGTCGCCAACGGACCCGCAACCGGGACGACGGACAACGGCCGGGGCGTGGTGAGCGGCGGCCAGGGGCTGACCGGGCTCGGTGAGCGGACCCGGCTCATCGGGGGCATGGCGTACGCGGGCCCGACGGCGGACGGCGGCTTTCGGCTGGCGGGCGTGCTGCCGTACACATCGCCGGAAGGCGGTGTCCCGGGCCCCGCGCCCGGCAACGTGGCGACGACGTTCGTTGATCCAACAGGCGCCTTTTGGCAGCAGACCCCGGGGGGCTCCTTGGACGAGGGTGGTCCCGTCATGAACGGGAACGGTCTGAAGGAGCTGGCCAAGGCAATGAGCAGGAAGAACGGAAGCGGCATAGCCATCGGCTGCGGGATGGCGGTACTGATTTCTCTGCTGCTGGTGATCGCCGCCGTCGGCGTCGGGGGATACGTCCTCCTGGACAAGGCGGAAAAGGCCAGGATCGAGCCGAAGCAGTACGACGCGGTGAAGGTGGGCCAGTCCGAGGCAGAGATCCGCAAGCAGTTGCCCAAGGAGGACCCCTTCCTGACCGACGGCCTGGAAATGGGTGCGCCGCCCGTGCCCGAGGGGGCGAAGTGCCTCAGCCTGACTTCCACGGAGTCCAGCAACAATCCGGACATGGAGCCGGTCTTCCGGTTCTGCTTCAAGGACGGCAAGTTGACCGAGAAGAAGTCCTTCGAGGTGAGGAACTGAGGAGTGCCGGGCGCTCGATCAGGGATGATGGCGAGTGACCGCAGGCAGACACTCAAGGACCGCGCAGGGGAGTCATGATCAGGGTTCTCGTCACGGATGACGAGCCGCTCATCCGGGCAGGCGTCAGGATGATTCTCTCCTCCGCCGACGACATCGAAGTCGTCGCCGAGGCGGTGAACGGCCGTGAGGCGGTCGAACTGGCCCAGACCCGCCGCGTGGACGTCGTGCTGCTCGACATCCAGATGCCGGTCATGGACGGACTGACGGCCCTGGCCGAGCTGCACCGGACCGTGCCTGACACGCGGGTGCTGATCCTGACAACCTTCGGGGAACAGCAGAACGTACTGCGCGCCCTGACCGGGGGCAGCGTGGGCTTTCTGCTCAAGGACTCGGCGCCCGCGGAACTCATGCGTGCGGTCCGGGCCGCCGCGGCCGGAGACGCGTACCTGTCGCCGGGTGCCACCCGCCGTGTCGTGGACTCGTTGGCGTCCAGCCAGAGCGCTCACCGTGCCGAGCAGGCCCGCCGCCGGCTGGACGCGCTGACCAGCCGCGAGCTGGAGGTCCTGGCGCTGCTGGGTGAGGGCCTGTCCAACGCGGACGCCGGGCGGCGGATCCATATGAGCGAGGCCACGGTCAAATCGTACGTGAGCCGGATCCTGACCAAGCTGGACTGCGAGAACCGAGTGCAGGCCGCACTGCTGGCACGAGACGCCGACCTGGGAACCTGACCACACCACTCGATGACGTTGATGCAGAGCCCGCTGCGGGGGAACCTCAGTCCGTATCGCCACGCGACGGCCCGGTTTCGCTGGTGGCCGGATGAACCCGCACCTGCGGGTTACCAAATATCCCATCGGCCGGGAGTAGCGCCTCGTGGCTGAGTCGGTCCGCGTGAGGGGCTGCCATGACGATCCCGCCCGAACGGCCCGATGGTTTCATCTGATCAGCGCAGGGCAGTGAGGTTTTCTCAACGAAATGATCTCGTGAGGTGACTCGGCCCAGGGGATCCCGCGAGCCGCCATGAGTTCTGCGGCGTCCGGCGGTCGTACTGTCGAACCCGCTACCGAGGAGGACTTCTGATGCGCAGCGTGACCTATTCGATGAGCGTCTCACTTGACGGCTACATCGTCGGGCCGGACGGCGACTTCGACTGGACGGCGCCCGGCGAGGATGTCTTTCGCTCCTGGATCGACGAGATTCGACAGGTCGGCGTCCACCTGTTGGGACGACGGCTGTACGAGACGATGCTGTACTGGGAGACCGCCGACCAGGATCCATCGCTCGACGACGCCATGCTCGAGTGGGCCGCGATCTGGAAGCCCCTCCCCAAGGTGGTGTTCTCCACCACTCTGTCGGCCGTGCAGGGCAATGCCCGCCTGGCCTCCGGCGGCCTCGCGGAGGAGATCGAGCGGTTGCGAGCCGAGCCGGGGGAGGGCGACATCGCGATCGGCGGCGCGACTCTCGCCGCCGAGGCGGCCGCGTTGGGCCTGATCGACGAGTACCGGGCCAGGGTCTACCCGGTGCTGGTCGGCGGTGGCATCCCGTTCTTTCCCCGGCACGAGCGCCGGGTGGATCTCGAACTCGTCGACACCCGCACCTTCAACTCCAGAGCCGTCTACCTCCGCTACCGCGTGGCGCGTTAGCCGGCTCGTCCGCCGAGCCCTGGGAAGAACGGGCCAGTCAGTGAGCAACAGGCGCGGCCGTCCCTCGTTCAGCCGAGGCCGGCGTTGCCGGCCTTCACCGCCAGCACAAGCGCGCGGAGTACGGCTCGGTTCGTCGTGACGATGTGCTCCGGGCTTTCGCTCTCGCGGATCGCGATGTCTGTGCCCTCTGCGGCGGCAACCTCGACGCAGTTGTTGCCGCCGCCTGCGCAGAACGAAGAGCGCTGCCAGTAACGTTCGGGCATGTCGTGACCTCTGCGACCCGCGCAGCCCCCGGATCGCGCGTACCACCCTCCGCGCCATCCTCAACGCCCACGAACCGGCCGAACTCAGCTACCGGGCCGAACTGTTGACGTCCGAGCTGACCGCCAACTCCGTACGGCACACCAAGGGGCCGGCCGCTGTGCGGCTCCAGTGGCGGCACCCAGTGCTCCGGATCAGCGTCCGGGACATGAGCCCGGATCTGCCCAAGCCGTACGTCCCGCCCGTCGCCCGCCACGCCGAAGCCGGGCGGGGCATGGCCATCCTCGAACTCGTCGCGGACCGATGGGGCGGGTGCGCCATAGGGGAAGGGGCGCTCGGGCCGGGCGGCAAGACTGTCTGGTTCGAGCTCGCGCTCGGTGCCTGAGCCGCGGATACAGCGGCGCCCCGCGCGACCACGTCCGACCCCCGTACGGGCGTTGGTCGCGCGGGGCGGGTCATGGGGTCAGGAAGTCTGACGCAGGCGGACGGGTCTGGCGAAGAACTCCGTGAGGACCGGGGCCACCGCCTGGGGAGCCAGGTCGCGGGTCTGGCCCGTCAGGGTGCGGTGGCGGGCGCGGGGGAGGGTCTCCGCGAGGGCGCGGGTCGCCAGGTGGGTCCGGGTGGGGCTGGAGCCGCCGCAGATCACCAGCGTGCGGGCCGTGACGGAGGCGAACCGCGCGGCCGGGATCGCGCCGTTGCCGAGCAGCGCGTCGTCGTACGCGAGGGTGTGCGCCATCTCCAACAGGCCGCTCCACAGCGGGGCGCGGCGCATCCGGGCGATCAGGTCGGCCGGCACACCCGTCACGGAGAGGAACAGCTCGACGGCTCCCGCACGGTCCCCGGTGGACAGCAGCCGGTGCAGTCGGGAGGTGCAGCACGCCTTGTACTGGAGGCCCGAGGCGCTCGGCGTGTACGGCGGTTCGTACACCGCCAGCAGGTCGACCGGGAGCCCGGCGGCCTGCGCCTCAAGGGCCAGTGCCCCGCCTGCGCCCACCCCGAACACCGAGGCCCGGCCGCCCACCGCCGTGACGAGTGCGGCCAGGTCCTCGATCTCGCGATCCACCACGTACGGCGACCTGTCGCCGCTGGAGCCACGGCCGCGCCTGTCGTACGTGACGACATGGAAGCGCGGCGCGAGCAGACGCGCCAGCGGCGCCTCGGTCGCCGCCGTGCCCAGCGAGCCGCCCACCAGGATCACCGGCGGCCCGTCACCCCGGCGCCGGTACGCGATCATGGTGCCGTCGCGGGAGAGAATCTTGTCCATGCGAGGGTGGACCGCCGGGCTCGGAGAAACTCATCGCTCCGGCCGAAGTTTTTTTGAGATTCTTCACATCGCCAGGTCAGGGCCGGTGTCTTGACGATCAGTCGGTGATGGTCTCGGTGTCGTAGAAGCAGAAGTGGTCCTTGATCGCGGCGACTTCGGTTTTCGGCTCCGGGTAGGCCCAGACGAGATCCGCGGCGCCCGGGAGCGACCAGTAGGAGGCATCTCCTTTGAACGGACAGTGAGTACGGGTGTCAGAGGCCGTCAGGAGTTCCGTACGGACATCCTCGGGCGGCAGGTAGTAGCGGACCGGACAGCCCGTCTCGCGCAGGACGAGCGGGCGCCGGCTCTCGGCGAGCAGCTGTCCGTCGCGGACCACCCGTACGTGCTCGGTGCCGGGCGCGACCGTGATGCGGTGTCCTGGTGAGGGAGTCATGTCGGGTACAGCCGAATCGGCGGTCGGTTTCTTCCCGGTTCCATCCCGCGGTTCCTACGTGGTGACCGGTCGTGTCAGTGGTGGCCCTTACGGTTGCTCCATGAAGATCTGCGTTTTTCTCTCCGCCGCCGACCTCGACGACCGCTACACCCGGCCCGCCCGCGATTTCGCGGAACTGCTCGGCAAGGGCGGACACACCCTGGTCTGGGGAGGCTCGGAGAGCGGGCTGATGAAGGTCGTCGCCGACGGGGTCCAGGAGTCGGGCGGGCAGCTGGTGGGGGTGTCGGTCGAGTTCCTGGCGGCGAAGGCGCGGGCCGACGCGGACGAGATGGTGATCGCGCGCGACCTCGCCGAGCGCAAGGCGCTGCTCCTGGAGAAGGCCGACGCGGTCGTGATCATGGTGGGCGGCACCGGGACGCTCGACGAGGCGACCGAGATCCTGGAGCTGAAGAAGCACGGCCAGCACGACAAGCCGGTGGTGCTGCTCAACACGGCGGGCTTCTACGACGGGCTGCGCCAGCAGTTCCAGCGCATGGAGGACGAGGGCTTTCTGCCCGTCCCGCTGACCGACCTGGTGTTCTTCGCCAAGGACGGCGTGGGCGCCCTGGCCTACCTGGAGGAGTGGTCCGGCCTGCGGTGACGGGACGGCGGGGTGCGATCATGTGGGCATGTCCACTCATGTCATCACCGGTGCCGGCTCCGGCATCGGAGCCGCTGTCACCCGCCGTCTGCTGGAGCGCGGTGACGAGACCGTGCTGCTGGCCCGCGACGCCGGTCGCGCCAAGGAGCTGGCCGCGCTGCACCCCGGCGCCCGTACCCTCGTCGGTGACCTCTCCAACCCGGACCGGCTCTCGTGGGCGTTCGCCCAGCAGGCGATGCCGGAGCGGGTCGACTCGCTGCTGCACATCGCGGGCGTCGTGGAGCTCGGCAAGGTCGGTGAGCTCACGCCCAAGGCCTGGCACTTCCAGCTCAACGCCAACCTGGTCGCGCCCGCCGAGATCACCCGGCTCCTCCTGCCGCAGCTGCGCGTCGCCCAGGGCCATGTGCTCTTCGTGAATTCGGGCGCCGGCCTCGCCGCGCACGCCGAGTGGAGCGCGTACGCCGCGAGCAAGCACGGCCTCAAGGCCCTCGCCGACTCGCTGCGCCACGAGGAGCACGCCAACGGCGTCCGGGTGACCTCCGTCTACCCGGGGCGCACCGCCAGCCCCATGCAGGCCAAGGTCCACCAGCAGGAGGGCAAGGAGTACGACACCTCCCGCCTGATCGACGTCGAGTCGGTGGCCACCACGATCCTGATGGCCATCGACCTGCCGCGCGACGCCGAGGTCAACGACCTGACGGTGCGCCCCGGACGCTGACCGCGGCGGCCCGGCCACCGCAGGCCGGGCAGGCCGACGGCGGCCTTAGGCTTCCCGTGTGAGCGAGAAGAGCGAGTTCAGCGGTTGCCCGGCCACCGGGATCGGGTCCATGCCCGGGGGAGACGCACGGGAGGCGGCGAAGACCGTCACCGGTTCCTTCGCGGGCGGCGAGGGCCTGCCGTATCTGGCGGAACTGCCCGCCCGAGGGCCCGGCGCGGACATGATCGGGCGGACCATCGGGCTGCTCGTCGACCTGTACGGGCACGTCGAGCCCAGCGGCTGGCGGATCAGCGACCGGCCCGGACGCGACACCCGCCGGGCCAGGTCCTGGCTCGGCGAGGACCTGGACGCCCTGGAGGAGTTCACCCAGGGGTACGAGGGACCGCTCAAGGTCCAGGCCGTCGGGCCCTGGACGCTGGCCGCCGCGCTGGAACGCCGGGGCGGCGAGGCCGCGCTCGGCGACCCGGGGGCCTGCCGCGACCTGGCGGGCTCACTGGCGGAGGGGCTGCGCGCCCACCTCGCGGAGGTGCGGCGCAGGGTGCCCGGCGCCGAGGTGATCCTCCAGCTCGACGAGCCGTCGCTGACCGCCGTACTGCGCGGGCGGATCAGGACGGCCAGCGGCTACCGCACCCACCGGGCCGTGGACCGCCAGGTCGTGGAGGGCACCCTGCGCGATGTCCTGGCAGCGGCCGGGGACGGGGCGACGCTCGTCCACACCTGTGCGCCCGAGGCGCCGTTCGCGCTGCTGCGCCGGGCCGGGGCCGGTGGCATCTCGTTCGACTTCTCGCTGCTCACCGAGCGTGAGGAGGACGCGATCGGGGAAGCCGTCGAGGGCGGCACCCAGCTCTTCCTCGGAGTGGTGCCGGGCACCGACCCGGCCTCGGGCGGATTGTCGGACCCGGGCGGTAGCGTCATGGGTGTCAGGACGCTGTGGCGCAGGCTGGGGCTGAATCCGGGGACTCTTGCGGAGTCCGTGGTGATCACCCCGTCGTGCGGGCTCGCGGGTGCCTCGCCCGCGTACGCGCGCGCCGCGCTCGCCCACTGCGCCCGGGCCGCGAGATCGCTCGCAGACAACCCTGAGTAACGGGGCAACGGGTAACGGGAGGACGAGACGATGGCCGGCGAACAGCAGACGGCGGTGCCCGCACAGGTCCAGGAGCAGCACATGCTCCTCGCCGAGCAGGTCGAGGAGCACCGCTTCCGGTACTACGTGAACGACCAGCCGGTCGTCAGTGACGCCGAGTTCGACCGGCTGATGCGCGAGCTGGAGGCGCTGGAGGAGACGTACCCGCAGCTGCGCACGCCGGATTCGCCGACACAGAAGGTCGCGGGGCCGTACCGGACGGAATTCACCTCCGTCGAGCACCGCGAGCGGATGCTCTCGCTGGACAACGCCTTCGACGACCTGGAGCTGGCCGCCTGGGGCGAGCGGATCGCCAAGGACGTCGGCACCACTGGCTATCACTTCCTGTGCGAGCTGAAGGTCGACGGTCTCGCGGTCAACCTCACCTATGAGCACGGGCTGCTGACCCGGGCCGCCACCCGCGGCGACGGCCGCACCGGCGAGGACATCACCCCCAACGTCCGTACGATCGCCGAGATCCCGCACCGGCTGAAGGGCGACCGGATCCCGGCACTGGTCGAGATCCGCGGCGAGGTCTTCTTCCCGATGGAGGCCTTCGAGGAGCTCAACGCCCGGCTCGTCGAGGCGGAGGACAAACCGTTCGCCAATCCGCGCAACGCGGCGGCGGGTTCACTGCGCCAGAAGGACCCGAAGGTCACCGCCACCCGCCCGCTGCACATGGTGGTGCACGGCATCGGCGCCCGCGAGGGCTTCGACATCGACTGCCTCTCGCACGCCTACGAGCTGCTGCGCGAATGGGGTCTGCCCACCGCCAAGCACAACAAGGTGGTGGACTCCCTCGACGGGGTACGGGAGTTCATCAGGTACTTCGGCGAGAACCGGCACTCCGTGGAGCACGAGATCGACGGAGTCGTCGTCAAGCTCGACGAGATCCCGCTCCAGGGCCGGCTCGGCTCCACCTCGCGCGCCCCGCGCTGGGCGATCGCCTGGAAGTACGCCCCGGAAGAGGTCAACACCAAGCTGGTCAACATCCGGGTCGGCGTCGGCCGGACCGGCCGGGTCACGCCGTACGCACAGGTCGAGCCGGTCGAAGTGGCGGGATCCGAGGTGGAGTTCGCCACCCTGCACAACCAGAACGTGGTGAAGGCGAAGGGCGTCCTCATCGGGGACACGGTGGTGCTCCGCAAGGCGGGCGACGTGATCCCCGAGATCCTCGGTCCCGTCGTCGACCTGCGCGACGGCACCGAGCGGGTCTTCGTGATGCCGACGCACTGCCCCGAGTGCGGTACGGAGCTGAAACCCATGAAGGAGGCCGATGTCGACGTCCGCTGCCCCAACGCCCGCTCCTGCCCAGCCCAGTTGCGCGAGCGCATCGCCTATCTCGCGGGCCGCAAGTGCCTCGACATCGACCACTTCGGGTATGTCGCCGCCGCGGCCCTGACCAAGCCGCTGGAGCCCGCCGAGCCGCCGCTGCGCGACGAGGGCGATCTCTTCGGTCTGACCGTCGAGGAACTGCTGCCGATCCGGGCCTATGTCCTGGACCAGGACAGCGGCCTGCCCAAGCGCGACCCGAAGACCGGTGAGGAGAAGACCGCCTGGGTCTTCGCCAACCAGCAGGGCGAGCCGAAGAAGAACGCCGTCGCCATGCTCGACGCCATCGCCGCGGCCAAGGAGGCGCCGCTGGCCCGGATCCTCACCGGGTTGTCCATCCGGCACGTAGGACCGATCGCGGCGGCGGAGCTGGCCCGTCAGTTCCGCTCCATCGACCGGATCGACGAGGCGACCGAGCAGGAGCTGGTCGAGGCCGACGGGGTCGGGGCCATCATCGCCGCCTCGGTGAAACAGTGGCTCGCCGAGGACTGGCACCGGGAGATCCTGCGCAAATGGCGCGAGGCCGGGGTCCGGATGGCCGATGAGGAGGCGGGGGAGGAAACCGGGCCGCGTCCGCTCGCAGGGCTCACCGTCGTCGTCACCGGCACGCTGGCCGACCACACCAGGGATGGCGCGAAAGAGGCGCTTCAGAGCCGTGGAGCGAAGGTGACAGGTTCCGTTTCGAAGAAGACCTCCTTCGTGGTCGTCGGTGACAACCCCGGTTCGAAGTACGAAAAGGCCATGCAGCTGAAGGTGCCGGTGCTGGACGAGGACGGCTTCGCCGTACTGCTCGAACAGGGGCCGGATGCGGCGCGCGAGGCGGCGGTGCCGGCCGAGGAACCGGCGCAGTAGGACCGGTCCCCGCCGTGGACCGGTGCGGCGGAACGGGCCGGTGGGTGAACGGCGAACAAGGAGGCTGATAAAGGGTGTAGGGGGACAGATGGGTGCAAGGTTTTCATCGTGTGGCCGGTTCACCCGATCGGTGCATAGCAGATGTTGACGGATGGTCGGTCCGCATTCGGGCAAGAGCGTCAGAGCGCTGCCCGTAGGAGCCTTCCGCGGCCTACTGTTGAGATGTGCACCTGCCGTGCCCGGCCGCGGGGTGGGAAACCGGGTCGTGGCGGCATGAAACGGAACCATCAGGTGACATCGGCACCGCCGGCTGTGAGAGGGACGGAATGAAACCGACCGAGAGCGCCGCACCGGTGTCGCGGCTGCAGGGTTTCGTCGGCCTCACGCCAAAAGTGGGTGCCGTTGCCATCGTGATCGCCGTTATTCAGATCGCGACCGGTTTCTACCGGACCGTGAGCGAAGGACACGCGCTCTTCCCCGACGGCAAGGCCGGCTGGTCCCTCGCCGTCCTGACCGGAATCATCGTCGGCCATCTGGTCGCGCTCGGACGCGACCGCTGGTGGGGCGGCACCGGTTCCGGGGCCTCCCTCACCCTGGCCGTGCTGCTGCTCTACGGCTGGGTGCCCGCCGGTCTGGTCAGCCTGGTCGTCGTCGTCCTCGTCGGCGTCGCCCGCAGACACCGCTGGTGGCAGGGGCTGCTGCACGGCGCGGTGGACATCCTGGGGATAGGCGCGGCGGCCCTGGTGCTCGCCGCGTTCGGCGAGGTGCAGACCGTCGAATCCCCCTGGCAGCCACTCGACTGGGGCATCGATGCCGTCCCCGGGGTCCTGCTCGCCGCCTCCACCTACCTCTTGGTCACCCGGGTCCTGCTGTGGTACGCGGGGGCACCC
Source organism: Streptomyces sp. NPDC006510 (assembly GCF_040611955.1). Lineage (NCBI taxonomy): Bacteria > Bacillati > Actinomycetota > Actinomycetes > Kitasatosporales > Streptomycetaceae > Streptomyces > Streptomyces sp. NPDC006510. The sequence continues at coordinate 35,739 of NZ_JBEXPH010000080.1, forward strand.
CAGGGCGGCGGACTGCCGACCATCGCCCGCACCGCCCTGCTGCGCCAGGGCCTCGTCGCCCTCGCCCTGCTCGCCATCGCACCGCTGATCTGCGTCGTCGCGATGGCCGCCCCCCTGCTCCTGCCGCTCTTCGCCGTCCCGCTGATCGCCCTGGACTCCGCCCTCTGGATCGCCCGGGCCCGCGCCGAGGAGCAGCTGCGCGACCCGCTGACCGGGCTGCCCAACCGGCAGTGGCTGCTGGAGCGCACCTGGACGGCCCTGGAGGACGCCGAATCCGTCGGCGCACGATCCGCTCTGGTCCTGATCGACCTCGACCGTTTCCGCGCGGTCAACGACACCCTCGGTCATCTGGCGGGGGACCGGCTGCTGTTGCAGATAGCGGAACGTCTCAGGCTCGCGCTGCCCCGCGGCGCGGAGGCCGCGCGGCTCGGCGGCGACGAGTTCGCGGTGCTCCTGCCGGCCGCGGACTCCACCACCAGCGCCCAGCGGGTCGCCCGCCACCTGGTCGCCGAGCTGTCCTCCCCGCTGGACCTGGACGGGCTGACCCTGGTGCTGGAGGCCAGCGCCGGAGTCGCTGTCTACCCGGACCACGCGCTGGACGCCGAAGGGCTGCTCAGGCGCGCGGACGTGGCGATGTACCAGGCCAAGCGGGACCGTACGGGCGTCGAGGTCTACGAGTCGAAGCGGGACAGCAACACCCCGGACCGGCTCGGACTCCTGGGCGATCTGCGCCGCGCGCTGGACGCGGGCGAGGTCGAGCTGCACTACCAGCCGAAGGTCCGCTTCGACGGCCAGGTGGCCGGCCTCGAAGCCCTGGTGCGCTGGGTGCATCCGGAACGCGGCAGGGTCCCCCCGGACGAGTTCATCGCCATCGCCGAGTCGTCCGGCCTCATGCCGCACCTCACGGAGTACGTCCTGGAGACGGCGCTGGCCCAGGTCGCCCGGTGGCGGGCGCAGGGGCTGTTCGTCCCGGTCGCGGTCAACGTCTCCCCGCGCGACGTCCACACCCCCGGGTTCGCGGGCGGCGTCGCCGCCCGGCTCGCCCGGCACGGCGTCCCGGCCGGGGCACTGCAACTGGAGATAACGGAACACGTGCTGCTGGAGGACCCGCAGCGCGCCGCCGACACGCTCGCCGGACTGACCGGGCACGGCGTGAAGATGTCCCTCGACGACTTCGGCACGGGGTACTCCTCGCTCGTCCATCTGCGACGGCTGCCAGTCAGCGAGCTGAAGATCGACCGCTCGTTCGTGGCCCGGCTGGCCGTGGACAACGAGGATGCGGAGATCGTCCGCTGCACGATCGACCTGGCCCACTCGCTCGGCCTGCTGGTCGTCGCGGAAGGGGTCGAGGACGACGAGACCTGGGAGCGGCTGCGGGATCTGCGCTGCGACGCGGTGCAGGGGTGGCTGGTCGCCGCGGCGATGCCGCCGCAGGAGACCACGGCCTGGCTGCGGGCGCGCGGCGAGCACGGCTGGCGGCGGCCGGCCGAGCTGGCG
>NZ_JBEXPH010000081.1:0-37025 GCF_040611955.1 Streptomyces sp. NPDC006510
CGGCGAACCAGCCGCCCAGCTCCCGGTCGAGCCCGTCGTCGTGTGCGCCGAGCTCGGCGCGAGCCCGCGCGGCCACCGCCTCCATGGCCGGTGACGGAACCAACTGCTGGGCCAATGCGACGAGTTCGAGCCACTCCAGAGCGAGCGGACCGCGCAGATACGGGCCGTCGTGCAGCGCCGGCAGGATGCCGCCCGGCGTGGCGATCGCCGCCAGCACATCCGTCATCCCGGCCAGCACATCCACCACGTCGGACGGCACGGCCGCGGGGTCGGTGCCCCGCAGCGCCAGCAGCGCCGCCCGCAGCACGAACCCGTGGTAGTAGGTGCTGCCCTCCCACTCCCAGCCGTCATCGGCGACCGCGACCCGCAGATGCGCGTACAGCCCGTGCTCGCCCTCCAGCCACTGCCCGGCACCGTCCCACTCCCGGCCACGGGCCGCCGCAGCCCCCCGACTCGCCGCCACACCGGCCGCGTTGAGCCACGCGGTGTAGTTGGAGGCCAGATGGCCCTGGCCGGTGAGCACGTCCCGGGCGTCGAGAGCGGCCTGCTCCAGCGCGTCCAGCAGCGGCAGCACCGGGGCCAGGTCCTCGGTGGAGTGCTCGGCGAGCGTGATCACGGTGTGTCCGACGTTCACCGCCCAGATGGCGTCGGTCAGCGCCTGGTGGAAGAGCCGGCCGCGCAGCATCCAGGCCTGGGCCTCGCCGTGCCGCTCGGTGGCCAGCGACGCGTACAGCCCCGCGTACTCCACGAGCCGCGACACCGACTCCGCGCGCTCCTTGCGGTGGGCGAGCACCCGCAGGTGCCGCGCCCACGCCTGGTGCGAGAGCACCAGCCAGGCGCCGCGCACCGCCTCGTCGTCCACCCGGCAGCCGTACGCACAACGCGCACCGTCCTCGGGGAACACCCCGGAGAGCAGATCGCCGTGATCGAGCTCCACGCCGTGCGCCGGGCAGACGTACGCGTGCCACCAGCCGCCCCGCTCGCGGGCGATCCGCCTCAACGCGGCCACACGCCACCGTCGATGTCCACCGTGGTGGCGGTGAGGAAGCCGGACGACGGCGACGCCAGATGGACGACCGCGGCGGCGACGTCCTCGGGGGTGCCGGCCCGGCCGACGGGGATGCCCGCCTCCATCGCCTGCTGCGCCTCGGGCGCGGTGAACGTGTCGTGGAAGGCGGTGCCCTTGATGAAGCCGGGAGCGACGGTGTTGACGGTGATGCCGGTACCGCCGAGCTCCTTGGCGAGACCCTTGGTGAAACCGCGCACACCTGCCTTGGCCGCCGCGTAGGCCACCGAGCCGGGGCCGCCGCCGTTGTGCGCGGCCAGCGAGGACATCGTGATGATGCGGCCGGCCGACGACTGCGTCAGATGCGGCAGGGCGGCGCGCACGGTGCGGAACGTGGACGTCAGATTGGTGGAGAGGACCTGGTCGAAGTGGTCGTCGGACATCTCGGCGATCGTGGCCCGGCCGATCAGATGACCCGCGTTGCAGACCAGGATGTCCAGGCCGCCGAGGAAGCCGGTCGCCTCTTCGACGAGCCGGTCCACATCGCCGGTCACCGTGACATCGGCCTTGAACGCCTTCGCCCTGCGGCCCAGCGCCTCGATCGCGGAGACCGTCTTCGCGGCCTCGTCGGCGGAGGAGTGGTAGTGGACGGCGACGTCCGCGCCGGCCTCTGCGAGCGCGACGGCGATGGCGCGGCCGATGCCGTGGCCCGCCCCTGTCACCAGTGCGCGGGAGCCGTTGAGATCAGCAGACATGGAGTAAGTACCTTTCGAGGAAAAACGGTCGTCGGGACCGGAGCCGGTCACTTGAGACCGGCGGTCGCGAAGCCCTGCACGAAGTAGCGCTGGCCGATGAGGAAGAGAATGACCATGGGCAGGGTGGCCAGCGTGGTGCCGGCCATCAGGAAGTGCCACTGGGTGCCGTTCTCCGTCTTGAAGACGGAGAGCCCCACCTGGATCACCCGCAGGCTGTCCGTGCGGGTCACCAGCAGTGGCCAGAGGAAGTTGTTCCACGACGACTCGAAGGTCAGCAGCGCCACGGTGGTGAGCGCGGGCTTGACCTGCGGCGTCATGATCCGGGCGTAGATCCGGAACTCGCCCAGACCGTCGAGCCTGGCCGCCTCCTCCAGCTCCACCGGAAGGTCCAGGTAGAACTGACGGAAGAGGAAGACCGCGAAGGGGGTGACGGCGCCCGGAATGATCAGCGCCCACCAGGAGTCCAGCCAGCCGCTGCCGCCCTGGCCGAAGATGTCGTTCCCGCCGGCCAGCGGCATGAAGCGGACGATCAGGAACTCCGGCAGCACCTTGGTGTACGTGGGGATCATCAGCGCGGCGATGAAGAGGTAGAAGATGACCTCGCTGCCCCGGAACTTGATCCGTGCCAGCGCGTACCCGGCCATCGACGCCACGACCACGTTGATGAGGGTGTGACTGAACGCGATGATGAAGCTGTTGCGTGCGTACGTCGCGAACGGCGCCGCCTTCAGCGCGTCGACATAGTTCCCGAACTCCCAGTGTTCCGGCAGCAGTCCGGCGTCCTGGGAGGCGATCTCCACCGGGGTCTTGAGCGAGGTGAGCACCATCCAGACGAACGGCACCACCATCAGCAGCGAGACGACGCTGAGGGTCACGTAGAGTGCGATCCGGCCGGTAGTGAGCGGCTTGCCGTTCTTCTTCGGCCGGGACTTGCTCGCGACCCCTGGCGCGTGCAGCTCAGTTGTGGCCACGGGTGCCTCCCATGATCCGCCGGTTGACCAGGGTGAAGCCCATCAGCAGTACGAACAGCACCAGTGACTGGGCACAGGCGTAGCCGACGCGGAACTCCCGGAAGGCGGACTTGTAGATCTCGTACGTCATCATCGTGGTGCTGTTGGCAGGACCACCGTCGGTCAGGATGTAGATCTGGTCGAAGGACTGGAACGCGCTGATCATCGACGTGATGAGCACGAAGAACGTCGCGGGCTTGAGTAGCGGCAGCGTGATCGAGAAGAACTGCCGCACCTTGGAGGCGCCGTCCACCGAAGCCGCCTCGTACAGCTCCTTCGGCAGGGACTGCAGCGCGGCCAAGTAGATGAGCATCTTCATGCCGATGCCCTGCCAGATGCCGACCAGGATCACCGAGGGCATCGCCCACGAGGTCGACGCGAGCCAGGCCGGTCCGTCGATCCCGAGGAACGACAGCAGTGTGTTCAGCAGCCCGTTGCCCGGGTTGTAGATCCACAGCCAGACCAGTGCGATCGCGACGGTCGCCGTCACCTGCGGCAGGAAGACCGCAGTACGGAAGATGCCCCGGGCCTTCAGGCCGGTGTGCAGCGCCAGGGCGACGAGCAGCCCGAGCATCATGCCGAACGGCACGGTGAAGAAGGTGTAGATGACGGTGTTGACGATGGACTTGCGGAAGACCGCGTCGCCCATCATGTCGCGGAAGTTGTCCAGACCCACGAACTGCGGCGCCGTCAGCACGTCGTACTTCGTGAAGGCCAGGACCACCGATGCGACGACCGGCAGGCCGATCCAGAGCGAGGCATGCAGCAGCGCGGGCGCCACCATCAGCATGCCGGCGCGCTGCCTGCGGCGCCCCGGCCCCGTCGGGACCCGGCCGGAGCGCTTCTTCGCGACCGTGCGCCCGGTCGGGGCGGAGGGCGGCGCGGGGCGCGCCTTCAGTACGGATGTAGCTCCCACAGCGACGGGTCCTTACATCCGGCCGATGGCGGCCTCGGCGAGCCTGCCGAGTTCCGCGATGGCGTCCTTCGCCGACTGGTTGCCCACGATCGCGGGCTCCAGCGTGGGCTTGATCTTCTCGCGGATCTCCATCCAGGCAGCGGTGCCGCCCTCGGAGCACGCGGCGCCCATGCTCTGCAGGGAGAGATCGACGAACTTGTTCTCCTTCACATAGCTGGTGTCGCTGAGATCCTTCAGCCCGGGCACCGAGCCACGCTGCTTGGCCGCACCGAGGATCGACTCGGGCGTGGCGAGGTACTCGACGAGCGCGCGTGCCGCCGCGGGGTGCTTCGAACTGGCGGACTGGGTGACGAGCGTGCCGCCCTGGAGCATCGCGGGCTTGCGGTTGGCGAGGATGAACGCCCCGAGCTTGTCGTCCTTGATCAGGTCCGGCGACTGGTCGCCGACCTGCTTCCACAGCGCGCTGGTCGTCATCATCATCGACGCCTTGCCGGTCTGTACGTTCGCCGGGGCGCCGGCGTCCGTCTTCTTGGCGTAGTCGGCGGAGCCGTCCTTGATGAGGTCCTTGAAGAACTGCAGCGCCTCGACCCCGCGGGCGTCCGTGAACAGCACCTTCTTGCCGTCGGCGCTGAACAGCTGGCCGCCGTTGGCGAAGAGGAAGGTCTCCCAGCACTGGCGCAGATCGATGGAGAACGGGTCGAAACCGACCCGGCCGTCCTTGGTCAGCTGCTTGGCCACGGCGCGCAGCTCGGCCCAGTTCGCCGGGGTCTTCTTGATGCCGGCCTCGGCGAAGTGGTCCTTGCGGTAGACGACGATGCGGGTGTCCAGGACGACCGGCAGCGCGTACAGCTTGCCGTCGTACCGGGACGGCTCCAGCACCCGCTTCTCGTAGTCGTGCGCGGCGGCGAACTTCTCCGGCAGCTCGGCGATGGCCTTCTTCGCGGCGAACGGCGGGATCCAGCCGACGCCCATCATCAGCACGTCGGGCAGCAGACCGCCCGCGAGACCGGTGGTGATCTTCTCGTTGAGCTGGGCGTACGTGGTGTAGTCCACGTTCACCTTGACGTCCGGGTACTTCTTCCGGAAGCCGCCGAGTATCTCCTTCTCCAACAGCGTCTTGCCGTCGGCACCTTCGTAGATCGGGGTGAGCAGAGTGATCTCACCTTCGGCGGGACCGTCGGCGGAGCCGCCCGCCGAAGTGCCGGTTCCGCACCCGCTGAGCGCGGCGGCAGCGGTACCGGCGCCGATGGCAGCAAGCAGAGACCGTCTTTTGAGTTGCATGGGACACCCCTTTTGAGGTGGAGACTGTGGATCGATCCAGCCATGAACCCCAGCCGTGGCTGGGAAGTGCTGGTAAATCGATGCACTGATGCTAGGAACGCCCCGAGAGGGACGTCAACAGCTGATGCACATGAATTTTCAGGGATGTTAACGGGTGTACCGGTAAACGAAGTTCAGTAAATCGATACACTGGTATGGTCAACGGGTTCCGAACCGGAGGTGGCATGAGCGGGGTAACGATCCATCAGGTCGCGGAGGCTGCGGGGGTCTCCGCGAGTACGGTCTCCAATGTCCTCAACGGACGGACGGACCGTATGCAGGCGGCCACGCTCGCCCGCGTGGAGCAGGTGATCGAGCAGCTCAGCTACCGGCCCAACCGCGCGGCCCGGATGCTGCGCACCGGACGCATCAAGGTCATCGGTCTCATCGTGCCGTCGGTCGCCAACCCCTTCTGGGGGGCGCTCGCCCGTGAGCTGGAGGCCATCGCGCTCGCCGAGGGGTACCACGTACTGCTGTGCAACAGCGAGCGCGACGCCGCCCGCGAGCTCAAGTACGGCGAGGAACTGCTCGCGGACGGGGTGAGCGGAGTGGTGCTCTGTTCCTCGCTGCCCTCGCTCGACCATGTGGCACCGCTGCTGAGCCGCGGACTGAAGATGGTCGCCTTCGACCGCACCGCGCAGGCGGGCGATCCGCCGTCGCTGGCCTCCATCAGTGTCGACAACGCGATGGGCGCCGAGATCGCCACCCGTCATCTGATCGAACTCGGTCACCGTCGACTGGCGTTCGTCTCCGGCTCGGTCAACAGCGTCAACCGCCGCGAGCGGCTGCGCGGCTTCCGGGCCGCCCTGGAGTCGGCGGGCCTCGATCCGGACGACGCGATCGTCTGGCCCGGCGCCGACACCACCGAGTACGGTGACAAGGACGCGGCCGAACTGGGACGGAACGCCGCCAGGGAGCTGCTCGGCGGCCCGCGCCCGCCCACCGCCTTCGTCGCCATCAACGACATGTGCGCGATCGGGATCTGCCGGGGCGCCAAGGACTCCGGGCGCAGCGCGGGCCAGGACATCTCCGTGGTCGGTTTCGACGACATCCTCCTCGCCGACCTCTTCGAACCGCCGCTCACCACGGTCCGCCAGCCGCTGCCGGAGATGGCCGCGGAGACGTTCCAGCAGCTGCGGGCGCGCATCGACTCGGCCCCGGCGGCGGGACGGTCGCTGCTCATCCGGCCGAGGCTGGTCGTACGCGAGTCGACGGCCCCGGCGCCGGGCGGTCCTGCCGTCGCGGTCCCGGCGCCGGGCGCGGGCGAGCGGCCGGTCGCGGGCCGTACGGCGTAGCGTGCCGCCGCCCCGGTGGCAGTGTCCGCGCTCGCCGCACCGGCCTGCCGAGACCCCCGTCGGGTGTGGCACGGCGACCGGGGGAGTGCGCGCGGGAGGTTCCGCGTTCAGGGGTGGGCGAGTTCGAGTACGACGATGCCGGCGAGGACCGCCGCTCCGGCGGTGAGGCGCAGCCGGCCGAACCGTTCGCGGAAGAGGAGCGTGGCGATCAGTGCCGCGATGCGGATGCTGGTTTCGCGCAGGGCCGCGATGGTCGCGAGGTCGCCGTGGGCCTGGGCCCGGATGACGAGGCCGTAGGCGGTCAACGAGATGACGCCGCCCGTCAGACCGATCCCGCAGGCCGGCTTCAGCTGAGCGAACAGCGGACGGCCGCGCCGGTCGAGCGCCGGCAGCGGCAGGACGGGCCCCTGGCACAGAAAGAGCCAGGCGATGTACCCGATGACGGTCTGGGACCGATGCACCCCCGTGCCGTCGGTGACGGTGCAGGCCGCGATGACGGCCCCCGTGGCCACCGCCGAGGAAGGCGCGGCGGCCCCGTGCCGGGCGCGCCTTCCGGTGTGCTCAGAGGCGATTGACGCGGTACACATCCCTGACACAGAGGTTGAGGAGTGTGGTCGCCACGATGGCACCGGCACAGACCAGCAGCACGGTCCGGTCGGCCCAGGCATGTGCGGCGAGTGCGGTGATCAGGTAGCCGAGCGGGATGGCGAGACGCTCCCCGACACCCGTTGAACGAACTCATCCGGCCCATCTCCCCCTGCGGCACGTGCTGTTGGAGCACGGTGTTCCAGGACACGATGGCGATGTCCAGGCCGATGCCCGCGAGCACGGCACCGAGCAGCACCCACGGCAGGTCCAGGCCGATGCCCAGGGCCGCCGGCGGCAGACAGAGCGCGGAACCGGTGACGACGGCGACGGCCAGCAGACGGTACGGCTTCCAGCGCAGGCACACCACCGTTCCCGCCAGCAGCCCGAACGCGAACGCGCCCTGGACGAGCCCCCAGGAACGTGCCCCCGAGTAGTGCTCCGCGGCGATCACCGGACCGAGGAGCTGGAACCCGGCCAGCCACGTGGCGACCACCACCGTCCCGGCCGCGGTGTACGTCCACAACCAGGTGCGTGACCGGAAGCCCGCCGAGCCGTTCCGCAGATCGGCCAGGGCGCCGGTACCTCTGGTGACCGGCGCGCCCAGCCGCAGGCCGAGCAGCAGGAGCGCCGCGATCAGGAAGGAGAGCGCATCCCAGGACAGGGCCCACGCCGGACCGGCGATGGCGACGATCAGTCCCGCGACGACGGGGCCGAGCACCTTCACCGCGTTGCCCGGAAGCCGGAGCAGCGCGACGGCCTGCTGCAGATGCTCCGCGGCGACCACCTGCCCCACCACGCCCGCCGCGGCCGGTGCCGTGAAGGCCACGGCGATCCCCGACACGAAGCCGCATGCGGCGATCGAGGCGGTCGTCGCATGGTGCGTGGCCACCAGTGCCGCGAGTACCCCCTGGGCGCCCGCGGCCAGGAGATTGCCCAGGAACAGGATCCGGCTGCGCGAGAGCCGGTCCGCGAGGACGCCGCCCGCGATGGTGAAGACGATCGTCGGAACGGAATTCGTGGCCAGCACGACGCCGAGCGAGCCCGCTCCACCGCCCTGCCCGATCACCGCGTAGGCGAGCGCGAGGGGTGCCATCGCGGAACCGGTCGCCGAGACGAGGTTGGCGAGCACGAACCGCCGGAAGGCGGGAACCCGCAGGGGCGCCAGGCGGGTCGCGGTCGGTTCGGTGGTGCTCCTCACACCTCTCCCGTGACCGGCGCGCCGGGTGCCGCCGGGCCGATGGTCTGCCGGCCTTCCGGCGACGACCGGTCCAGCTCCTCGCCGATCGCCGCCCGCAGTGCGTCGTGTTGCGGGCCGAGCGCGAACCGTACGTCGCTCCACCTGTCCTGGGGATACAGCCGGACGGGCACGCCGACCAGCTCGCCCGGCTCCCACTCGTCACGCGGCCACACATGGGCGTGGAGGAACCCGTCGGTGTTGCCGAGGAGATCCGGATTCACCCGGCGGAACGCGGGGTCCGCACGGCGGCGGGCCCGTTCGACGGCTTCACCGAGCCGGTCCGGGTCGGACAGGAAAGCCGGCCGTTCGGTTTTCGGCAGTTCGGACAGGTGCTGCACCTCCGGCTCGTCGACCAGGAGCACCGAGTACCCCGGCAGGAACTGCGCGTCCCCGATCGCGGCGAATCCCGCATCCGGGCGCCGCGGGACGGTCGGGTTCCCGCCCCGCAGAGCACTGCCTGTTCGATCGTTCTTCCAGTCGTGGATCACGACCGGAACCTACAGCGCCCGAGCAGCGCCCGACCGGCGTCAAAGGCGCTGCTCGGCCAGATCCAGCCAGTGCTCCACCTCGCCCGGAGCGAAGTGCCGGATGGCCCAGTCGGTCATGCGCAGACTCATATGGGCCCACCAGGGGCGCAGAACGTCGTCGGGCAGAGCGTCCAGGATGTCGTCGAGGCGACGGACGACCCCCGGCGCCTGCTCCCGCGCGTGCAGGCCGAAGCGCAGGGTGACCAGGTCGAACCGGCGGTCTCCCCGCCCGGCGCCTTCCCAGTCGATGACTCCCGTGACCGTACCGTCCACGGCGAGCAGGTTGCCGTGGTGGAAGTCCTGGTGCACGACATCGTCCCCGGCCGGGCGGGCAGGGTGACCGGCCCCGACCGACCTGATCCGGCGCTCCAGGGCGGCACCGCGCCGACCGTGCCGACGCAGTGGCTCATGAAGGCAGTAGCCGGGCCCGTCGTCGAGCAGATACAGGTTCGTCGACGGGATGTCCGCGCGCCCGGCCAGCAGCCCCTCCTGCGACTTGTTCAGCGCGAGTGCCTGATCCAGCCCGTGGTGGTCCAGCACCTCCAACGGCTTGCCCGCCAGGAGCTGTTGGACCAGTACCACCGCACCGCCCACCTGGAGCGCCAGCTCCGTCGCGGGGCAGGGATACCCCCGGCCGCGCAGTGTCTCGCACACCGCCAGGGGGCCCGCCCGCAGCTCGTCGAGCCGGGTGTCCGGCCGCCACTTCAGCACGGACCGGCGTCCGTCGGGCCACCGGACGTACGCGGCACCCACCTCGCCTCCCGGACAGGGGCCCTCCACCACCAGCCGCACCCCTGTCTCCGCATGCACGGCGGCTACGAGGCGGTCGGCGTCGAGGCGCTCGGTACGAGTCCAGCTCTGCGGTGATGTGCTCATGCAGGAATTCTCCGACGTGACGCCACCCGTATCCCCGGCGGGTGTCCATCGGAGCGGACCCGCCGCCGGGAAGGGGACGGCACAAGTCCCGGTCAGTGTGCCGGGCTGCGCCGCAGCACCTTCCCCTTTCCGTCCGCGTCGAGCGAGGCCGTGCCGTCCGGTCCGGTCACGGTGCCCCGGATGGTGAGGGCGCCGGTGATCCGGTCTGCGGTGAGCTGCCAGGACTCCGGCGAGCGGACGCCGAGGGGGTGGTCCTGGCCGTCTCGACGAGGGCGGGGAGGCGTTCGTACGGCGGGGAACGCGGCTCGAAGCCGGACACCGGGACTCCGGCGGGGGAGAAGACCACCGGCGTCGTCCGTTCCTGGACGACGACGGTGATCGCCGGTGATGTGGCCCTGCCCTTGGTCAGGGTGCCGTGCCGGAGAAGGGGGACGGCCCTTCCCCGGCACGGCGTCCCATCGGACCGGCGCGGCGGGAATCAGTCCGCCGACGCCGCCCAGCCCAGCGCCTCGATGCGCACGGCGTCGCCGGACCTGCTCTCGTCGAAGACCGTCCGGTTGCCGTCCTCGACCCGGACGGCGTCCACGTACACCCCGCGCCCGACGTACAGCTGGTCCGTCGTGTACCGCCACCTCAGCCGGACCTCCTTGCCGCGCCAGGCGGCGAGGTCCGCGTCGAGGCGGTGCCATACCCGGCCGGACCAGCCGGAGACCGCGCCGGTGGGATGCGGCTCGGGCTCGGGGTGGGGTTTCCCGGCCGTCGGTACGGTGGTGAACGGTACGGGCTGCCAGGTCGCCCCGGCGTCCGCCGACGCCTCCAGGAAGAGGAAGTCGGACCCGGGCTCGGTGTCCCACCACAGGGCCGAGCTCAGCCGGGCGTGCGCGGAGGCGAGACGCAGCGCCGGCAGGGTCAGCGTGGCCGAGGTCGCGCTCGCCATGCCCGAGAACCAGGCCGTACGTCCCCGCGCGGGACGGACCGCGACGGCGCGCGCCATCCGGTTGGCGGCTGCGACGCGCGGCGCGCTGCCGGAGCGCCAACTGCGCACGGGGTGGACCGAGTTGCCGAGGACGATCAGGAACGAGTCGGTCGTCGGGTCCAGGACGAGACTGGTGCCGGTGAAGCCGGTGTGGCCCGCGGTGCGCGGCGTGGCCATCGCCCCCATGTACCAGTGCTGGTAGAGCTCGAAGCCGAGACCGTGCTCATCGCCGGGGAAGGCGGTGTTGAAGTCGGTGAACAGCAGGTCGACCGATTCGGCGGAGAGGATCCGCGCGCGCCCGTAGACCCCGCCGTTGAGCAGCGTACGGGCGAGGACCGCCAGGTCCCAGGCGCAGGAGAAGACCCCGGCATGGCCCGCCACCCCGTCCAGGCTGTACGCGTTCTCGTCGTGCACCTCGCCCCAGACCAGTCCGCGGTCCAGTCCGGACCAGGGCAGCCGGGCGTCCTCGGTCGCGGCGATCTTCGGTTTCCAGGAGGCGGGCGGGTTGTACCGGGTGCGGTGCATGCCGAGCGGAGCGGTGATCTGCTCGCGGAGCAGGACGTCCTGCGTGCGACCGGTGATCTTCTCCAGGACCAGCTGGAGCGAGATCAGATTGAGGTCGGAGTAGAGGTACACCGTGCCGGGAGCGTTGGCCGGCACCTCGTTCCACAGCAGTTGCAGCTTCCCCTCCCGCGTCGGTGCCTTGTACAGCGGAATCCAGGCGCGGAAGCCCGAGGTATGGGTGAGCAGCTGACGGATCGTGATGTCCTGCTTGCCGCCGCCGGCGAAATCGGGCAGGTAGGAGGCGACCTTTGCCTCCAGCTCCAGCGTCCCGCGCTCGATCTGCTGCACGGCCAGGATCGAGGTGAAAAGCTTCGACACCGAAGCCAGGTCGAAGACGGTGTCCTCGGCCATGGGGATCTGCTGGTCGGGCGGGAACTCCACCCCGGTGTCGGTCTTCTCGTCGTACGCCGCATAGCGCACGGCCTTGCCGATCGGCCGGTGCAGGGCCACCGTGCCGCCCCGCCCGGCGAGCAGCACCGCACCCGCGTACCAGGGGTGCTTGGGGGAGGCGGAGAGGAACTTCTCCGCGTCGGCGACCAATTGGTCCAGCGGCTCCTGGAGCAGCCCGGCCCGGTCGGCCGGTCCACGCCGCAGCGTCGGCCGGCCCTGCCCCGGTGCGGCGCTCCCGCCGTCCCCTGTGCGCATCCCCGACGACCCCGCCCCCGACTCCATGGCCGACGCCCGCTCCGCGAACGGAATCGGCGCCAGGGCGAGTGCCCCGCCCAGGGCCAGCATCCCACCGCCCAGCCTCCGTCGGCTGATCCCTCTGCCCGCCGCGTCCTCGGTCATCCGGAACCCCTTCCCGCTGCACGAAAGTAACTTTCGAAATTTCGTCCGACAATGAAACTTCCTGCCGCCGCAGAGATTACTGTCACCCCCGCCGTCACGGAGGCCCCCTGCGTCACAAAGAATCTGACACTGCATCAGAAAATCTCTTCCCTCGGATGTCCGGCTGCGGCATCCTGCGCCCCATGGAGACGGAGCTGAGCAAGAAACTGGGAGTCGAGCACGCCATCTTCGGCTTCACGCCGTTCCCCGCGGTGGCCGCGGCCATCACCAGGGCCGGCGGATTCGGCGTACTCGGCGCGGTCCGCTACACCGCCCCCGACGACCTCGCGCGCGACCTCGACTGGATGCAGGAGCACACCGGCGGAAAGCCGTACGGCCTCGACGTCGTCATGCCCGCGAAGAAGGTCGAGGGGGTGACCGAGGCCGATGTCGAGGCGATGATCCCGGCCGGACACCGCCAGTTCGTCCAGGACACCCTCGCCAAGCACGGCGTGCCGGCACTCCCCGAGGGCGAGGCGTCCGGCTGGCGGATCACCGGCTGGATGGAGGAGGTCGCCCGCAACCAGCTCGACGTCGCCTTCGACTACCCCATCAGGCTCCTCGCCAACGCCCTCGGGTCGCCGCCCGCCGATGTCGTCCGGCGCGCCCACGACCGGGGCGTGCTCGTCGCCGCCCTCGCCGGGAGCGCCAAGCACGCCCGTCACCACGCCGACGCGGACATCGACATCGTCGTCGCCCAGGGGTACGAGGCGGGCGGCCACACCGGCGAGATCGCCTCCATGGTCCTGGTCCCGGACGTGGTCGACGCCGTCGGACCGCTGCCCGTCCTCGCCGCCGGCGGGATCGGCAGCGGCGAGCAGATCGCCGCCGGACTCGCCCTCGGCGCCCAGGGCGTCTGGCTCGGCTCCCTCTGGCTGACCACCGAGGAGGCCGACCTCCACTCCCGCGCACTCACCCGCAAACTCCTCGCGGCCGGCTCCGGCGACACCGTCCGCTCCCGCGCCCTCACCGGAAAACCCGCACGTCAGCTCCGTACCGAATGGACCGACGCCTGGGACGACCCGGCCGGGCCCGGCACCCTGCCCATGCCGCTCCAGGGGCTGCTGGTGGCCGAGGCCGTATCGCGCATCCAGAAGTACGAGACCGGCGCGCTGCTGGGTACCCCCGTCGGCCAGATCGTCGGCCGGATGAACAGCGAACGCAGCGTGCAGGCCGTCTTCGACGACCTGACCCGTGGCTTCGAGCGAGCCGTGGACCGGATCAACCGCATCGCCGGACGGAGCGCCTCATGACCCCACTGCCCAACGGCTTCTGGGCCCAGGCCACCGCCGATCCCGGCCGTACGGTCCTGATCGCACCCGATGGCGAGAGCTGGACGGCGGGCCGGCTGCACGCCGCCGCCAACCGCCTCGTCCACGGACTGCGCGCGGCCGGGCTGCGGCGGGGCGACGCGTTCGCGGTCGTGCTGCCCAACGGCGTCGAGTTCTTCACCGCCTATCTCGCCGCAGCCCAGGCCGGCCTCTACCTCGTTCCCGTCAACCACCACTTCGTCGGCCCCGAGATCGCCTGGATCGTCTCCGACTCCGGCGCCAAGGTGCTCATCGCCCACGAGCGGTTCGCGCAGGCCGTGACCGAGGCCGCCGACGAGGCGAAGCTGCCGGCCGGCCACCGCTTCGCCGTGGGCACGGTCGACGGCTTCCGCCCGTATGCCGAACTGCTCGACGGGCAGCCCGAGGCAGCACCGGACGACCGCACCCTGGGCTGGGTCATGAACTACACCTCGGGCACCACGGGCCGCCCGCGCGGCATCCGCCGTCCGCTATCCGGCCGGCTCCCCGAGGAGAGCCACCTCGGCGGATTCCTCGGCATCTTCGGCATCAAACCGTTCGACGGCAACGTCCACCTGGTCTGCTCGCCGCTCTACCACACGGCCGTTCTGCAGTTCGCGGGCGCGTCCCTGCACATCGGACACCCGCTGGTGCTGATGGACCGTTGGACGCCCGAGGAGATGCTGCGGCTCATCGACACCCACCGCTGTACCCACACGCACATGGTCCCGACCCAGTTCCACCGCCTCCTCGCCCTCCCCGACGAGGTGAAACGGCGCTACGACGTCACCGCCATGCGGCACGCCATCCACGGTGCCGCGCCCTGCCCCGACCATGTGAAGCGCGCCATGATCGACTGGTGGGGCAGGTGCGTCGAGGAGTACTACGCGGCCAGCGAGGGCGGCGGCGCCTTCGCCACCGCCGAGGACTGGCTGAAGAAACCGGGCACGGTCGGCAGGGCCTGGCCGATCAGCGAACTCGCCGTCTTCGACGACGACGGCAACCGGCTGCCGCCCGGCGAACTCGGAACCGTCTACATGAAGATGAACACCGGCGGCTTCAGCTACCACAAGGACGAGACCAAGACGCGGAAGAACCGCATCGGCGACTTCTTCACCGTCGGCGACCTCGGCATCCTCGACGAGGACGGCTACCTCTTCCTCCGGGACCGCAAGATCGACATGATCATCTCCGGTGGGGTCAACATCTACCCCGCCGAGATCGAGGGCGCCCTCCTCGGCCACCCCGCCGTCGCCGACGTCGCGGTCTTCGGCATCCCGCACCCCGACTGGGGCGAGGAGGTCAAGGCGGTCGTCGAACCGGCCGCGGGACACGAGCCGGGCCAGGCGCTCGCCGCCGGGATCCTGCACCACTGCGAACAGCGCCTCGCCGGATACAAGCGCCCCAGAAGCATCGACTTCATCGACGTGATGCCCCGCGACCCCAACGGCAAGCTCTACAAACGGCGGCTGCGCGACCCGTACTGGGAAGGACACCGACGGGCCCTGTGAACCGCCGTCCGGCCGCCGTCCGACGAGCGCCCCCGTACCGGCTCTGGCAGGGTGTGGCCCATGAACGCGCGCGCGACGGTCCGGTCACTGGCGACCCGGTGGACGGTGGTCGTGCCGATCGTCGCCGCTCTCGCCCTGGTCTTCAGCTGGGGGCGGGAGCTTCCGGCGTTCGCCGTGGCCGTGGTCGCGCTCTGTCTCGCGGGCGCCGTCCTGGCCGCCGTGCACCACGCCGAGGTCATCGCCCACCGGGTCGGGGAACCCTTCGGCTCGCTCGTCCTGGCCGTCGCCGTCACCGTGATCGAAGTGGCCCTCATCGTCACGCTGATGGTGGACGGCGGCCCCAAGACGTCCGCGCTCGCCCGCGACACCGTCTTCGCCGCCGTGATGATCACCTGCAACGGCATCGTCGGACTGTCCCTGCTCGTGGGGGCCGTCCGTTCCCGTGTCGTCGTCTTCAACGCCGAGGGCTCCGGGGCCGCCCTCGCGACCGTCGCCACGCTCGCCACCCTCAGCCTGGTCCTGCCGACCTTCACCGTCGGCAAACCGGGCCCCGAATTCTCCACCGCCCAGCTGACCTTCGCCGCCGTCGCCTCACTCCTCCTGTACGGGCTGTTCGTCGCCGTGCAGACGGTGCGGCACCGCGACTACTTCCTGCCCCTCACACCCGAGGGCGCGCTCAAACCGGACGAGCACCACGCACCGCTGCCCGGCCGGGGCGCCACCGCCCTGAGCCTGGTGATGCTGCTGATCGCACTGGTCGCGGTCGTCGGCGACGCCAAGTCCGTATCACCGACCATCGAGTCCGGGGTCGAAGCGGCCGGGATGCCGCAGGCGGTGGTCGGTGTCGTCATCGCGCTGCTGGTGCTGCTGCCGGAGACCCTGGCGGCGGTGCGGGCCGCCCGCCGCGAACGCGTCCAGACCAGTCTCAATCTCGCCCTCGGCTCGGCGATGGCGAGCATCGGCCTGACCATCCCGGCCATCGCCCTCGCCTCGGTCTGGCTCGACGGACCGCTCCATCTCGGCCTCGGCGCCACCCATATGGTGCTGCTCGCACTCACCGTGGTGGTCGGTGCGCTGACCGTCGTACCGGGACGGGCCACCCTGCTCCAGGGCGGCGTCCATCTGTCGATCTTCGCCGCGTTCGTCTTCCTCGCGATCAGCCCCTGACCCCTCGCGACCGCTCCCCGGCACCTCGGGACCGGCCCCCGACCACCCGGAGGGGCGGACAGGGACCGGTCGCGCCGCGAGGAACTACCGGCGTTCGTGGACCCGTACGACCCGCAGCGCGGGCGAGCGCAGGATGTCCTTCTCGCAGAACCGGGACGTCACCCACCGCTCACCCGAGTACAGCTCGGTCTGGTCGCTGTAGTGCGGCGAGCCCGGGTTGGAGGACTGGGAGTACGTGAGCAGGGTGCGCGCCACCGGGCACTTGCTACCGTCCCAGCCGACCGCCTGGATGTAGCTGGAGCCGGCCGACATCTCCCGGTAGCCGCCGGCCGCCGCGTCCCACACCGGCTCCGTCTTGTTCCAGATGCCGAGCGATTCCGTACCGCCGCCGATCGGGATGCGCTTCCCGTTCCGTTCCACCGACTGGTGCCGGCCCAGCGGGGCGTCCAGCGCGATTCCGGCCGCCCGCAGTTCGGCCACCGTGTCGGCGAGAGCTCTGGTGACGCCGGGTGCCGAGACGTTCAGCGTGTTCGGCGTACCGACCGGATCGGCGGGGGAGAAGGGCACCTTCCACAGCTCGGTCTGCGGGACCGTGGCCGTCGCCCGGCGCCAGAACCGGTCGAAGAGCAGCGCACCCCGGCTGCCGGTGTCGACCTTCCGGTCCCAGCTCCGCAGCACCTCGCACGCCGCCGACACATCGACCGACTTGCCGTCAGTTCCGACCGCACCGCCGCCGGGCAGCGCCGCGCAGGCAGCGGCCACATCCGCGGCGCCCATGTCACCGGCCGGTGCGCGGTTCGCGAACTGCTGACTCTGCAGATCGGCCACGGTCAGCCGGCCCTTCGCCGCCATCGCGGACACATCCTCGATCGCACCCCGGGTCCGCATCGAGCGGGGCGTGCCGACCGTGCCGAACACCCGCTCGTAGCCGGTCAGCGGCGCGGCCGCGTTCGTCAGCCAGGCACTGTCGTTGGAGTTCTCCACGTACGGGGCGTCCTTCACGGTGGGCATCCGGCCCGGCCCGAAGATGCCCGGCTGCACGGCGTCCGGGTCCGAACCGAGTGCGCAGTCGCTCCTCGAACCGTCGAGCACCGCGAGCCCGGACGACGGATACGTCGCCTTGCCCAGCGCGGTGGAACACCTCCCCGCGAGCTCGTCCGTGATCCTCGGCAGCACCTGCGACTGCGAGAAGAACGAATGTCCGGACGAATCGGCGGCGATCGTGTTCACCCACGGCAGCCCCTGGGTACGGCGCAGCGCGGCCTGGATGTCCGCGGTGCTGCGTGCCCGGCTGAAGCCGAGACCGGCGTCGAAGAAACGCAGATTCACGGCGTTCGGGTCATTGAGCGCGTACGCGGCCGTCGTCGTCCAGGGCAGCGGCAGCCCGGCACCGAGCGAGGTGATCACCGGCCCGTACCGGGTCGACCACTGGGTGCGGGTCACGGTACCGCCGCCCTTCACCGCGACCGAGACCATGCGCTTCGTCATCCGCTCGGGTCTGCCGTCCACCAGATACACGGTCGGATCGGCTGGATCGAGGGTGAGCTGATGGAGGTTGAGCGGGACACCGGTGGCGACGGTGTGGCTCCACGCGATGTCCGCGTTGTGTCCGATCGAGACGGTCGGCGCGCCGAGCAGCGAACCGCCCGCCACGTTCAGTTCGCCGGGAATCGTCTGCTGCGACTGCCAGAACCGCCGCCCGCCCTGCCACGGGTAGTGCGGATTGCCGAGCAGCAGGCCGCGCCCGTTCGCCGTCGTGTCCCCGCGGAACGCGACCGCGTTGGAGCCCATGTCCGCGTTCCGCGTCGACAGCAGCCGCCGGGCCGCGTCCGCGGCGTCGCCCGGCGACGGGACACCGGGCGTCCCCGCCGTGCCGGTGGGCGGCTGAGCGGCCGTGATGCCGTCGATGCCGCGCCCCTGACCGCCGAGCACCGAGATCGCGTAGCCGCGCGTCACCACGTCCAGCGTCGTCACCGGCCGCACCCAGTCGGCGCCCCGGCAGGCAGGGTCGTCGATCCGGTTCTGCGCCAGCCACGCGTTGTAACCGGCCGCCCAGCCGCGCTCCAGCTCCCTGACGTCACGGCTCTGCCCCGCCGGCGCGGGCGCCTTCAGGAGCTTCTCCACGGTGCGGCTCTCGCGGACCCGGCGGAAGTAGAGATCACTGGAGAGGTTCTTCGTCGCGGCGGAGAGCGAGCCGTCCGGAGCCGCGTCCGGACCGAAGTACCGGGACCGCTCGCCGCGCAGTGTCACGAAGCCGTCGGCGAGGGTGCACACCTGGTCGGCGGCCTGGGCCCAGCCGTTGCCGAAGCCCAGGCTCGCGTAGTCCTTCGCCAGGATGTGCGGGATGCCGTACTCGGTGTATCGGATCGTGGCGGACAGCCCGCCGCCCGAGGGACGGTGGGAGCGCGGGCCGTCGGCCGCGGCGGGCGGCAACGACGCCGAAACGGTGAGCAGCGCCAGGCCGGATATCGAAAGGAGTCTCAGACGATTGCGGAGAGGCAACGGTCCTCCCAACTGTGCGGGTGCGATAGGCGATTATCCGAGGTTTCGAGTCGCCACGCGCAACTCAGCCAGCACTTCCGCACCCCTGTCAAGATCCCCACCGGTATCCGGACCCTTGACCTCCGGGGTCCGGACGCACAGGATCACGCCATGACAGGTGTACGGAGCAGCACAGTCGACGGAGTCCTGGCACGCAGCGCCCGGCGCGCCCCCGGGAGCACCGCCCTGCGGTACGCGGACAGGTCATGGACCTACGCGGAGCTCGACGCGGCCGTCAGTACCGCCGCCGCCGTCCTCGTCGGCGAGCACGGACTGCGCCCCGGCGACCGGGTCGCCTGCTACGCGCACAACTCCGACGCGTATCTGATCGGCTATCTCGGCTGTGCCCGCGCGGGCCTGGTCCATGTGCCGGTCAACCAGAACCTCACCGGCGACGACCTCACGTACATCCTCGAACAGTCCGGCAGCGCCCTCGTCCTCACCGACCCGGACCTCGCCGACCGGATTCCGGCCGCGTTCCCCGTACGCCCGCTGCGCGACGCACCGGACTCCCTCCTGGCGGCGACCGCCACCCCGCGTTCCTTCGCCCCGGAACGCGAACCGGCCGCGGGAGACCTCGTCCAACTGCTCTACACCTCGGGCACCACCGCGCTGCCCAAGGGCGCGATGATGACCCACGGCGCACTCGTGCACGAGTACGTCAGCGCGATCACGGCGCTCGATCTGCGGGCCACCGACCGGCCCGTCCACTCGCTGCCGCTCTACCACTCCGCGCAGATGCATGTCTTCCTGCTGCCCTACCTCGCGGTCGGCGCACAGAACACCATCCTCGACGCACCCGACGCGGACCGGATCTTCGACCTCGTCGAGATGGGGCAGGCCGACAGCGTCTTCGCCCCGCCGACCGTCTGGATCGGCATCTCCCAACACCCCGGCTTCACCACCCGTGAACTCGGCGGCCTGCGCAAGGCGTACTACGGCGCGTCGGTCATGCCCGTACCCGTACTGCAACGGCTCCGCGAACGGCTGCCCGCGCTCGCCTTCTACAACTGCTTCGGGCAGAGCGAGATCGGCCCGCTCGCCACCGTCCTCGGACCGGACGAGCACGAAGGCCGGATGGACTCCTGCGGCAGGCCGGTCCTCTTCGTCGAGGCCCGGGTCGTCGACGAGGAGGGCAAGGAGGTCCCCGACGGCACGGCCGGCGAAGTGGTCTACCGCTCACCCCAGTTGTGCGAGGGCTACTGGGACAAGCCCGAGGAGACCGCCGAAGCCTTCCGCGACGGCTGGTTCCACTCCGGCGACCTCGCGGTGCGCGATGCGGAGGGCTTCTTCACCGTCGTCGACCGGGTGAAGGACGTCATCAACTCCGGCGGTGTGCTCGTCGCCTCCCGGCAGGTCGAGGACGCGCTCTACACCCACCCCGCCGTCGCCGAGGCGGCGGTCGTCGGACTGCCCGACGAGCGCTGGATCGAGGCCGTCACCGCCGTCGTGGTGCTGCGCGGGGACGCGACCGCGGCCGAACTCATCGACCACGCCCGCGAGCGGCTCGCCCACTTCAAGGCACCGAAGAAGGTCCTCTTCGTGGACGAACTTCCGCGCAACGCCAGCGGGAAGATCCTCAAGCGGGAGCTGCGCGACCGGTTCGCGTGACGGGCCGCGGTCGGCCTCCGGACCGGGCTTCGGTCCTGGCCGTCCGGACCGCCCGCGGCCGGGCGACGCCCATGAGCGCACCGCGACGGGGCCGTCAGGACATGGGCCGTCGGGCCACGGTGTGTCCGGTCCCGGGGCCGAGTTCACCGCCGACCACCTCGGACGGGTGGTGGTCCTGCGCGGCGCGGCGCCGTCCGAGCTGCTGGTGCGGTACGCGCGTGGGTTCCTGCTGCGAGCGCCCGCATCGCGGACTGCGGTCCGGGGGAGCCGCTGACGTCGCAGGACCCGGTTCCAGCGCAGCTACCCGCTGCGGTACGGCGTCGAGCCGGGCCCACGCAGACGAGTGCCGCGTTCGACCAGGCGCAGCTGCCGGCCCGGGCGTGGGCCCGCGACGGCGGGACGGTGCCCGAGGGGACGTGCCGGGCGTTGCGTGAGCACGTCCACCGCGGGCTCAACGGCGTCTACAGCTTCGTCGACGGCGGCCGGTCCCCGCTGAGCTTCCCGGACGGCACCTCGGACCCGACGTCGGGCCTGACACTGAGCACGTCGCAGATCCAGGACGGGCGCTCGGTGGTGCTGAGCCCGCCCTCCGACTGAGCCGGAGCCGCCCCGGAACGGCTCCCGCAGCGCCCTAATGCCCGCCGCGCTCGTCCACGATCCGCCTGAACTTGCCGACCGACCTCTCCAGCGTCTCCGGATCGACGATCTCGACCCCGACCGACACCCCGATCCCGTCCTTGACGGCTGCCGTGATCGACGCCGCGGCCGCCGCCCGCTGCTCCGGGGTGGCCTCCGCTCGTGCCTCCGCCCGTACGGTCAGCGCGTCGAGACGGCCCTCGCGGGTCAGCCGCAACTGGAAGTGCGGCGCCACCCCCGGAGTGCGCAGCACGATCTCCTCGATCTGGGTCGGGAAGAGATTCACGCCGCGCAGGATCACCAGATCGTCGCTGCGCCCGGTCACCTTCTCCATCCGCCGGAACACCCGGGCCGTGCCCGGCAGCAGCCGGGTCAGGTCCCGCGTCCGGTAGCGGATCACCGGCATGGCCTCCTTGGTGAGCGAGGTGAAGACCAGCTCACCCTCCTCGCCCTCCGGCAGCACCGCCCCGGTGAACGGATCGACGATCTCGGGATAGAAGTGGTCCTCCCAGATGTGCAGCCCGTCCTTGGTCTCGACGCACTCCTGCGCCACACCGGGCCCCATCACCTCCGAAAGGCCGTAGATGTCGACCGCGTCGATC
Organism: Streptomyces sp. NPDC006510; assembly: GCF_040611955.1. Lineage (NCBI taxonomy): Bacteria > Bacillati > Actinomycetota > Actinomycetes > Kitasatosporales > Streptomycetaceae > Streptomyces > Streptomyces sp. NPDC006510. Next base: position 21,256 of record NZ_JBEXPH010000081.1, read on the forward strand.
GCGAACCGCTCCTCGATCTCGCGCCGCATCTCCTCCGTCCACGGCTCGGCACCGAAGATCCCGACCTTCAGGGAGGTCGTACGCGGATCGACGCCCTGTCGTTCGAACTCGTCGAGGAGGGTCAGCATGTACGACGGGGTCACCATGATGATCTCGGGCCGGAAGTCCTGGATCAGCTGGACCTGGCGGGCGGTCATGCCCCCCGAGGCGGGGATGACCGTGCAGCCGAGCCGCTCCGCCCCGTAGTGCGCGCCGAGCCCACCGGTGAACAGCCCGTATCCGTACGCCACGTGGACCTTCTGCCCGGGACGCCCGCCGGCGGCCCGGATGGAGCGGGCGACCACGTCGGCCCAGGTGTCCAGGTCCCGCTGGGTGTAGCCGACGACGGTCGGACGGCCGGTCGTCCCGCTGGACGCGTGGATCCGGCGTACGCGCTCCTCGGGGACGGCGAACATGCCGAAGGGGTAGTTGTCCCGCAGGTCGGCCTTGGTCGTGAAGGGGAATCGGGCGAGATCGGCGAGCGTACGGCAGTCGTCCGGGCGCAGTCCGGCCTTGTCGAACGCGGCCCGGTAGTGGCCGACGTTCTCGTACGCGTGGTGCAGTGTGGCCCGCAGCCGCTCCAGCTGGAGTGCTTCCAGCTCGTCCCGGCCCAGTCGTTCCGCCTCGTCCAGCAGAGACGTCATCCGGATCTCCCTCTTCCGAGCAGACGACCGATCATTCGGTCGATCTTTCGAGAGTAGTAATTCAGGATGTTCCGCCACCTGGCAAGAGGAGTGACGCAGCTCATCCGCATCGCGGATTCGCTCGTACCGAACATGGGTGCGCCGCCCGTACGGCCCTGTTTGGATGGCGTGCATGCCGATCTTCCACGCATACGACGGGACCGAACTCGCCTACCGCCTTCTGGGGAAGGGCACACCGCTGATCTGTCTGCCCGGCGGACCGATACGGGCCGGTGCATACCTGGGGGACCTCGGCGGACTCTCCGCCCACCGCCGGCTCGTGGTGCCGGATCCGCGCGGCGCCGGGGGCTCCGCGGTGCCGGACGACCCGTCGGCCTACCGTTGCGACCGGCTGGTCGACGACATCGAGGCGCTGCGCGAACACCTCGGCGAGGACCGCATCGACCTGCTCGCCCACTCCGCCGCCGGGAACCTGGCCGCGCTCTATGCCGCGAGATACCCCGAGCGGCTGCGTACCCTCACGCTCGTCACCCCCGGCACCCGGGCGGTCGGCATCGAGGTCACCGAACAGGACTGGCGCGAGGCGAGTGAACTCCGGCGCGACGAACCGTGGTTCCCGGCCGCACGGGCCGCCCTGGACGAATTTCTGGCGGGCCGGGCCTCGGACGATGTCCGGGCCGCTGTCGTGCCGCTCACCTACGGGCGCTGGGACGAGGCCGCCCGCGCCCATGCCGCGGCCGGTCCCGGACAGACCAACTCCGGTGCCGCCGCCTTCTATTACGAGGACGGGGCCTTCGAACCCGCCGCCACCGCCGCCGCGCTGGCGGCGGTCACCGCACCGGTGCTCGTGCTCGCGGGGGAGTACGACGGAGGGCCGACCCCGGACCGCGCCGCCGAACTGGTCGCGCTCTTCCCGGACGCCGAGTTCGTCGTGCAGCGCGGCGCCGCGCACTTCCCGTGGCTGGACGATCCGGGTGCCTTCGTCCGTACGATGGAAGCCTTCCTCGACCCGGACGTACACAGCGTGCAGGCCGGTGGCACCCGGCTCGCCTACCGCGTGTGGGGAGACCCGTCGGCACCGCCCGTCGTGCTCGCCCACGGCCGCTGCGGCGACAGCAGGACCTGGACCGCGATCGCCGAGCAGCTCGCGGCCGAACACCGGGTTTACGCCTTCGACTTCCGCGGCCACGGGCTCAGCGAATGGCCCGGCCGCTACTCCTTCGAACTGTTCCGGGACGATCTGCATGCCTTCCTGGAGGTCCGCAACCTGGCGGGAGCGACCGTGGTCGGGCACTCCATGGGTGCCGCTGCCGCCTGTCTGCTCGCCGAGCGGGAACCCGGGCTGATCGGCCGGCTCGTCCTGGAGGAGGTACCGCCACCGTTCCCGCTCGATCCGCCGCGCGACCCCGCCGAACGGCCCGACGGGGAAACGGACTTCGACTGGCCGGTGGTGCCGTCGACCGATGCCCAGCTGAACGAGCCGGACCCTGCCTGGCGGGAACGCCTCGGCGGGATCACCGCCCCGACCCTCGTCATCGGCGGCGGCCCCACCAGCCAGATCGCCCAGGAAAGGCTGGTCTGGATGGCGGGGCGGATACCCGACGGCCGGTTCGTCACCATCGACGCCGGACACCTCGTCCACACCGAGCGACCGGACGAATTCCTCGCGGAACTAAGGGCGTTCGGCCTGTCCTGAGTCCGTCGCGGGTACCGACGCCGAGGTCAGGAACGGTGCAGCAGGGAGGTCAGGACCTCGTGGAGGGTGCTCTCGGCATCCGCCGCGGGGCCCGTCGACCGCCAGGCCACGAAACCGTCGGGACGCACCAGCACGGCACCTTCGGACGTCGTCCCGTGGAGCTCGGCCCAGTCCGCGCCGTTCTCCGGCTCCAGATCGGCGCCCGGCCCGATGCCGTACGCCTGGAGCCTTACCGAGAGCCGGTCGGCGACCCGTGCCGCCGCCCGGCGCCACGCCACGTCCTCACCGTCCGTGAGCAGCACCAGCGTCTGCTCGTACAGATCCAGTGTGGACTTGCGCTCGCCGCCCTGATGGACCCACAGATGCGGTGCGCGACTTCCTGGTTCACCGTTCAACTGCACCCCCTGCGGCACCACCGGCTGCTCGGGGTCGGTGCCCAGCACCGCGCCGCGGACATAGCGGTAGCCCAGCGCCACGCTGAGCATGCCGCCCTGCTTTCCGCCGCCCACACCCGGCGCCGCGGAGTACCCAGGGTGGCTGTGCTCGCTGGAGCGCGCCGAAGCCCGTGCGCTCGTCGCCCGCGCCACCGGCAGCCGCTCCGCCCCGTACGTGTCCAGCAGACCGGGGCCCGCCTCGCCCTTCAGTACGGCGGCGAGCTTCCAGGCCAGGTTGTGCGCGTCCTGGATACCGGTATTGGAGCCGAACGCCCCGGTGGGGGACATCTCGTGGGCCGAGTCACCGGCGAGGAAGACCCGGCCGGAGGAGTACCGTTCGGCGACCCGCTCCGCGGCGTGCCACGGCGCCTTGCCGGTGATCTCGATGTCGATGTCCGGAGCGCCGACCGCGGTGCGGATGTGCTCGGCACACCGCTCTTCGGTGAAGTCCTCCATGGTTTCGCCGAGTTGGGGCTGCCACGGCGCGTGGAACACCCAGTCCTTCTTGTTGTCGACCGGCAACAGGGCACCGTCCGCTGCCGGGTTGGTGAGATAGCAGACGATGAACCGCCGGTCGCCGAGCACGTCGGCGAGCTGCCGGGAGCGGAAGGTGATGCTGACGTTGTGGAACAGGTCGCCGGGGCCCGTACGGTCGATGCGCAGCTGGTCACGGATGGAGCTGCGCGGCCCGTCGGCGGCGATGAGGTAGTCCGCGCGCACATTGATGTGCTCGCCGGTCTCCCGGTTCTTCAGCGCCGCGTCCACCCCTGACGGGTCCTGGTCGAAGCTCTGCATCTCGGTGGAGAACCGCAGGTCACCGCCCTGTTCCCGGGCCTGCTTCAGCAGCACCGGCTCCAGGTCGTTCTGGCTGCACAGGCACCAGCCGGTCGGACTGAACCGGGCGATCCCGCCACCCGGGTCGATCTCCTTGAACAGCCACTCCTGGTCGTCCCCGGTGAGCGAACCGGCTTGCAGAATGCCGTGGTTGTCGGCGAGGACCGAAGCCGCCTGCCGGATGCCCGCCTCGGCACCCGCCGTGCGGAACACCTCCATCGTGCGGACGTTGTTGCCGCGGCCGCGCGGGTGTGTCGAGGTGGACCGGTGCTTCTCGACCAGCAGGTGCTCGATACCGAGCCGGCCGAGGAAAAGTGAGGCGGACAGGCCCACCAGGGAGCCGCCCACGATGAGGACCGGTACGCGAATGTCGACGTTCTCGTTCATCAGTTGCTCCAGCTCGGACGCCGTTCGGATGCATTGTTCAATGCCCTGGTGAGAGCGGTTCGGACGGCCGCTCACCTGAACGGTTCATAAATCTCGCGCCACCCGGACCAGCGTTTCACGATCGGTCACGGAGACGACGCCCGCGGTCAAGGGGGCGGACCATTCACATCCGCCGGGAGAGTCCCCGCTCCGAATCCACTCGCCAACCGACGGTTGACGGCATGCCACCCGGCTCGACCACGAAACCGTCTCGAAGGAGATCGAAAGATGACCACCACACTCTCGGAACGGATCTCCCAGTCCGCCTTCGACGGATCCCGGCTGCGCGTCGTGCTGCTGCTGGACCTCTACGACGGGGCCCAGAAGGAGTTCCTGGAGGCGTACGAGCACCTGCGCAATCAGGTGGCATCCGTACCCGGGCACATCAGCGACCAGCTGTGCCAGTCCATCGAGAACCCCTCTCAGTGGCTGATCACCAGCGAATGGGACAGCGCACCCCCGTTCCTCGCCTGGGTGAACAGCGAGGAGCACGTCGCGACGGTCCAGCCGCTGCACAACTGCGTGCGCGACACCCGGTCGCTGCGCTTCAGCGTCCTGCGGGAGACCGGGAAGGCGTTCGAGATGGCGTCCGAGCCGGCCAAGGGCCGCCTCCAGGCGTCTCCGCGCCTGGGCGACGGGGTGGTGCGCCACGCGCTCACCTTCACCGTCAAGCCGGGCACCGAGGACATCGTGGCCAAGATCCTGGCCGACTACGAGTCCCCCAACGCACGGGTCGACCAGGACACCCGACTGCGCCGCACCTCGCTCTTCATGCACGGAAACCGCGTCGTGCGGGCCGTCGAGGTCGAGGGCGACCTGCTCGCCGCCCTGCGTCACGTCGCCCGGCAGCCCGAGGTCAGGGCCGTCGAAGAGGCGATCAACCCGTATCTGGAGCAGGACCGGGACCTCAGCGACCCGGACTCCGCCCGGATGTTCTTCACCCGGGCGGCGCTCCCCACCGTCCACCACGTGACCGCCGGCCGGCACAAGGCCGAGGACATCCGACGGCACGCACTCTTCTACCAGGCCAAGGAGGGCTGCGGCATGGCACTCGCCCGGCTCCTGGCCGAACACGACGAGGAGGCGGCCGACGACCCGGCGAGCATCATTGACAGCAGCACCATCTTCCAGCGCGACGACGTCGTCGTCCGCCTTCTCGAAGCGGTCGAACCCATCGACGCGCAGCCTGCTCAGGCGGTGGGCATCGACGGCCCCGGCAAGGTGGCAAGGCTCGGGCGCCTCCTCGACGGCGGCAGCAATGCCGTGCCCACGGACGAGCAGGGGATCTCGCGCTTCCTGAAGCAGTCCGAGATGGCCCTGATCACAGATCGGCGGGCCATGGAGTCCTGAACCGCGCATCCGCACCCTGGGGGGTTCTCGCTCAACCCGTCAATACAACGCGCAATGCGCCAGGAGGAAAGCAGTCATGACCATGCACCGGCCACGCATCGTGGACCTCAGTGAGACGCAGCCCAACCGCAGGCGCGGAGGAGACCTTCGCGCCATGCTCACGCCGACAGCGGTGGGAGCCACCAGTGGCTTCATGGGCCTGGCGATCGTTCAGCCCGGCGACCGCATCGGCGAGCACTACCACCCGTACTCCGAGGAGTTCGTGTACGTCGTGAACGGTCTGCTGGAAGTGGACCTGGACGGTGAACCGCACCAGATGCGGCCCGACCAGGGCCTGCTGATTCCTCCCCATGTACGCCACCGATTCCGCAACGTGGGCGACGTCGAGGCACGCATGGTCTTCCACCTCGGCCCGCTCGCCCCGCGTCCGGAGCTCGGCCACGTCGACACCGAGCACACGGAATCCGCCGACCGCGTCACGCCTCCGGAACGATCGGAGGCCGCCTCATGACCCGCCGCGTGGCGGTCACCGGCGTAGGCGTCGTCGCCCCTGGCGGCATCGGCGCCCCCGCCTTCTGGGACCTCCTCGCGAACGGACGCACCGCGACGCGGGGCATCACACTCTTCGACCCGGCCGGCTTCCGCTCCCGCATCGCCGCCGAGTGCGACTTCGACCCGGCGGCTCACGGACTGGACGCCGACACCGTCGAACGGTCGGACCGCTACATCCAGTTCGCGATGGTGGCCGCCAGGGAGGCCCTCGGCGACGCCGGTCTCGACCTGGAGAAGGTGGACCCCTGGCGCATGGGGGTGTCGCTGGGCACCGCGGTCGGCGGCACCACCCGACTGGAGCACGACTACGTCGCCGTCAGCGAGAGGGGTGCCCGCTGGGACGTCGACCACCATCCGGCCGGTCCGCACCTGGAGCGGGCCTTCTCACCCAGCTCCCTCGCCTCGGCGGTGGCCGAGCAGGTCGGTGCGCACGGCCCGGTGCAGACCGTCTCCACGGGCTGCACCTCCGGCCTCGACGCGATCGGGTACGCCTTCCAGTCCATCGAGGAGGGCCGCGTCGATGTGTGCATCGCCGGGGCGTCCGACTCACCGATCACCCCGATCACCGTGGCGTGCTTCGACGCGATCAAGGCCACATCGGCGAACAACGACGACGCGGAGCACGCCTCCCGGCCGTTCGACGCGCGCCGCGACGGCTTCGTCATGGGCGAGGGCGGCGCCGTCCTCGTCCTGGAGGAGCTGGAACACGCCCGCGCCCGCGGTGCCACCGTGTACTGCGAGATCGCGGGCTACGCCACCTTCGGCAACGCCTACCACATGACCGGGCTGACCCCCGAGGGCCTGGAGATGGCCGAGGCGATCAACCGGGCGCTGGGCCACGCCCGCATGGACGGCTCGCAGATCGACTACGTCAACGCGCACGGCTCGGGCACCAAGCAGAACGACCGGCACGAGACGGCCGCCGTGAAGCGGGCACTGGGCGCGCACGCCTTCGACACCCCGATGAGTTCGATCAAATCCATGGTCGGCCACTCGCTCGGGGCGATCGGCGCCATAGAAATCGCGGCCTGCGTACTCGCCCTGGTGCACCAGACGGTGCCGCCGACGGCGAACTACGAGAGCCCCGACCCCGAATGCGACCTCGACTACGTGCCGCGCACCGCACGCCCGATGAAGCTGCGCAGCGTCCTCTCGGTGGGCAGCGGATTCGGGGGCTTCCAGTCCGCCGTGGTCCTGACCAGAACAGGTGGGAGGACACCATGAGAACCCGCAAAGCCCGGCGCACCGTCGTCACCGGCATCGGTGTGGTCGCCCCCAACGGCACCAACACCGAGGCCTTCTGGAAGCGGACGCACGAAGGAATGAGCGTCCTGGACCGGGTCACCCGCGAGGGCTGCGAACACCTGCCCCTGCGGGTCGCGGGCGAGGTGCGGGGATTCGAGGCGGCCGAGCTGATCGAGGAGCGCTTCCTCGTCCAGACCGACAAGTTCACGCACTTCGCGATGGCCGCCGCGGACATCGCGCTGGACGACGCCCGGCTCGGCCGCGCCGACTACGAGAACTCACCCTTCGACGTCGGCGTGGTGACCGCCGCCGGGTCCGGCGGCGGCGAGTTCGGCCAGCGTGAACTCCAGCGGCTGTGGGGGCAGGGCTCCACCTACGTGGGCCCCTACCAGTCCATCGCCTGGTTCTACGCGGCCAGCACCGGCCAGATCTCGATCCGCGGCGGCTTCAAGGGGCCGTGCGCGGTCGTGGCCAGCGACGAGGCCGGCGGTCTGGACGCACTGGCGCATGCCGCCCGTTCCATCCGCGGCGGCACCGAGGCGGTGGTGGTCGGTGCGGCCGAGGCCCCGTTGGCGCCCTACTCGGTCGTCTGCCAGCTCGGGTACGAGGACCTGAGCACCGTCGAGGATCCCACCCGCGCCTACCGGCCGTTCACCTCGGAGGCCTGCGGCTTCGTGCCGGCCGAGGGCGGCGCCATGCTGGTGGTCGAGGAGGAGCAGTCGGCGCGCCGGCGCGGCGCCAAGGTCCGGGCCGAACTCGCCGGGCACGCCGCCACGTTCACCGGAGCGGCCAGGTGGGAGGAGTCCAGGGAGGGCCTCGCCCAGGCGATCATCGGCGCGCTGCGGGAGGCCGACTGCGCGCCGGACGAGATCGATGTCGTCTTCGCGGACGCTCTCGGCGTGCCCGCGGCCGACCGCGCCGAGGCGCTGGCGATCGCCGACGCCCTCGGCGCGCACGGCAAGCGGGTGCCGGTGACGGCGCCCAAGACCGGTATCGGGCGCGCCTATTGCGGTGCGCCGGTGCTGGACGCGGCCGCCGCGGTGCTCTCCATGGAGAACGCGCTCATACCGCCCACCCCGAACGTCTTCGAGGTGTGCCACGACCTCGACGTGGTCACCGGCTGTGCCCGCCCCGCCGAACTCCGGACGGCGCTGGTGCTCAGCCGCGGGCTCATGGGCTCGAACGCGGCGATGGTGCTGCGGCGCTCCACCGACCCCCAATCGTGAGAAGGAGAAGTCCTCATGACCGACCGACTGACCTACACGGAACTCGCCGTCCTGATGAAGAAGGGCGCCGGAGTCACCGTCGACCCCCGCGACATGGAGAAGCGTCCCGGTTCGGCCTTCGACGAGTACGGCCTCGACTCGCTGGGCCTGCTCGGCATCGTGGGCGTGCTGGAGAACCGGCACGGCCGGGCGCTGCCGGCCGACGCCGACCGCTGCAAGACCCCCCAGGAATTCCTCGACCTCGTCAACAACAGCCTCATGACAGGAGCCTGACGTGCCCGGACACACCGAGAACGAGATCACCATCGCCGCCCCCCTGGACCTGGTCTGGGACGTGACGAACGATCTGGAGAACTGGCCGCGGCTGTTCAGTGAGTACGCCGCGGTAGAGATCATCGAAAGGAACGGCGACAGCACGACCTTCCGTCTGACGATGCACCCCGACGAGAACGACAAGGTGTGGAGCTGGGTCTCCGAGCGGACCGTGGACCGTGCCGGGCGCACGGTCCACGCGCGTCGTGTCGAGCCCGGTCCGTTCCAGCACATGAAGATCCGGTGGGAGTACTCCGAGGTTCCCGGCGGCACGAAGATGCACTGGACCCAGGACTTCGCGATGCGTCCCGACGCACCCGTCGACGACGCCTGGATGACCGACAACATCAACCGCAACTCCAAGGTGCAGATGGAGCTGATCCGGGACAAGATCGAGCAGCGTGACCGGGAGCGCCGCACCGCCCCGGTCGGGGCCAACTGACCAGCCATCCGCCCACGGCCCGGCACCCGGCCCCAGGGCCGGGTGCCGGGCCGGGAACCAGAAAGGCATCTCCCGATGCATCACGCTCTGATCGTCGCCCGGATGGCACCGGGTTCGGCGCCGGACATCGCCGATCTGTTCGCGGCCTCCGACAGCGGCGAACTGCCGCACCTCGTCGGCGTGACCAGGCGCAAGCTCTTCCAGTTCGGTGATGTGTATCTGCACCTGATCGAGTCGGAGCGCCCGCCGGGCCCCGAGATCGCGAAGGTGACCGAGCACCCGGAGTTCAGGGACATCAGCGAAAAGCTCACCGCCTACGTCAGCGCGTACGACCCGCAGACCTGGCGTGGTCCCAAGGACGCCATGGCCCACGAGTTCTACGCGTGGGAGCGCGGCACCCCCGCTTGAGACGGACGATCGCCCCGGGTCCGGCCGAGAGGCCGTGCCCGGGGCGATCTGCGTGTCGGGGGAGGAGAGAGGTCAGCCGGGGACCACGCACTGGAACGCGTCGAGGTAGGGGTTGACCGCGACGACCTCGCCGATCAGCAGCCCGGCGTCCGAGATCCGGGTGACCAGGCTCTCCCTGGTGTGCTTCGCGCCGCCGACGTTGAGGAGCAGCAGCAGGTCCATCGCGGTGGTGAACCGCATCGAGGGGGTGTCGTCGACGAGATTCTCGATGACGACGACCCTGGCTCCCGGACGGGCCGCCGCGACGACGTTGCGCAGCGTCCGGCGGGTGCTCTCGTCGTCCCACTCCAGGATGTTCTTGATGATGTAGAGGTCGGCCTCGACGGGGATGGCCTCACGGCAGTCCCCGGCGACGATCCGGGTCCGGTCGACGAGCGCGCCCTCGTCCCGCAGCCGGGAGTCGGCCCGGGCCACCACGCCCGGCAGGTCCATCAGGGTGCCGTGGAGCGACGGGTCCTTCTCCAGCAGGCTCGCCAGTACGTGCCCCTGGCCGCCGCCGATGTCGGCGACCGAGGACACCCCGGTGAGGTCGAGGAGTTCGGCGACGTCCAGCGCGGACTGCATGCTGGAGGTGGTCATCGCACGGTTGAAGATCTGCGCGGACTCGTGGGCGTCCTGGTGGAGGTATTCGAAGAACCCCTTGCCGTGCACGTCCGCGAAGACGCTCCTGCCGGTGCGTACCGCGTCGTCGAGGTGCGGCCAGACGTCCCAGGTCCAGGGCTCGGTGCACCACAGCGAGATGTAGCGCAGGCTGTTGGGGTCGTCCTCGCGCAGCAGGCGTGACATCTCCGTGTGGGCGAACTGCCCGTCCGGGGTCTCGGTGAAGATCCCGTAGCAGGACAGGGCGCGCAGCAGCCGCCGCAGCGGCGCCGGCTCGGCCTTCACCAGGGTCGCGAGCTCCTGTGCCGTCGCGGGCGTATCGCCCAGCGCGTCGGCGACGCCCAGGCGGGCGGCGGCCCGCACGGCGGCGGCCCTGGCCGCACCGAAGACGAGCTCACGCAGCTGCATGGCCGGCTGAGGGGGAGTGACGGGATGCGGGAGGGTGGCGTGTACGGGCGAGGGTGTGGGGGTGGGGGTGGGGCTCACAGTGGTCATGCTGTTTCGCTTCTCCTCGTGCGGGGTGCACCGGTCAGCACATACCGGCCGGTGCGGACTTGGCGCAGACGTTGTCGGTGAAGGTGTTGCCCTTGCCGGTGTCCCCATTGGCGAGGTCGGCCGGCTTGTTGCCGAGCGCGACGTTGCCGCTGATGGTGTTGCCGGTGTTCTTCGTGCCCACGAAGCTCTTGAACAGGACGACACCGCCGGACATGGGGGTGGCGCCGGCGTTGTCGCGGATCTTGTTCGAACGCACCTTGGTGTCCGCGGCGCCGGTGAGCACGATGCCGGAGCCCTGGAGGGCCGACAGCCGTTCGGTCGCGGAGCAGAACTTGTTGTTGCCGGTGATCTCGTTGGACTCGATCGTCATCGCGCCGGCCTGCGGCTTCCCTTCGTCGCCCACGACGAACACACCGGTGCAGTTGCCGGAGACGCTGTTGTCGTGGACCGACAGGTTCCGGACCCGCCTGGCGGTGAATCCGATCCGGTTGTCCGTCAGTGCGTTGTCCCGGACCTCGGTGCCCCGGGTGTCGGTGGCGCCGCCCTCCTTGTCGACGGTGTTCGCGACGAAGATGCCGGCGTCGCCGTTGGCACGGGCGGTGTTGCCGATGAACGCGCCGCGGGTGGAGCGCTCCTGGGCGATGCCCCAGACACCGTTGTGCTCGGAGGTGACCCGGCGGACGGTCAGCCGGTCGGTCCAGGAGGCCCAGACGCCGTTCTTCTTGAAACCGGAAAGGGTCAGCGATTCGACGCGGACGCCGTCCACGGTCTTGCCCGACCGGCCCTGGACGCAGATTCCGCTGCCGGCCTTCGCGCAGGCGTCGGCGGCCTTCGTGCCCGGCTCGGCCGGCCGGATCACGGTCTTGCTGCCGGAGCCGCGCAGGGTCAGATCGGGCTTGGTGACCAGGACGCTCTCCCGGTACGTGCCGGGCAGCAGGACGATGGTGTCACCCGGCTGGGCGGCGTCCACCGCTTTCTGGATCGACTCGCCCGGACTGACCTCGTACGAGTCCGTGGCCGAGGCGGAGGACATTCCGCACCCCGCAGCCGAGAGGATCACAATCGGGACAAAGGCCCTGATGTTTCGTTTCTTCATGAGCCGAAACTATGGGCGATCTCCTCCTGTTGCCACATAGGGTGAGCGGATGGGTCCGGAGCGTGCCCGAATGGGTGACGCGGGCTCCGCCGCCCGGTGACCGGGCCCGGTCCGCCCGCGCGGCCGGGCCCGCCCTCACTCCCCGGATCCGGGCCGCGGCGCGACGACCGAGCGGGCCCACCGGTAGTCGGCCTTGCCGCTCGGCGAGCGCTGGATCCGGTGGGTGATCACCAGCCGGCGGGGGATCTTGTAGCCCGCCAGCCGGGTCCGGCAGTGGGTCTGGAGATCGTCGAGCGTGGGCTCGGGCGCCCCTTCGCGAAGCTGCACCACCGCCGCGACACGATTGCCCCACCGTTCGTCGGGCACCGCGGCGACCAGTACGTCGTACACGTCCGGATGGGCCTTCAGCGCCTGCTCGACCTCTTCGGGGTACACCTTCTCGCCTCCGGTGTTGATGCACTGCGAGCCGCGGCCGAGGACCGTGACGATCCCGTCCTCGTCGACCGTCGCCATGTCACCGAGCAGGACCCATCGCTCGTCACCCCGGCGGAAGAACGTCTCCGCGGTCTTCCGCGGGTCGTTGTAGTACCCGAGCGGTACGTGTCCGCGCTGGGCGATCCGCCCCGGCTCACCCGGAGCCACCGGCTCGTACGTCGCCGGATCGACCACCGCCGTACGGGAGTTGACCTGGAGCCGGAATCCGTTCTCCGGGCCCGAGTCGGCCGTCGCCGTGCCGTTGAACCCGGACTCCGACGAGCCGAAGTTGTTCAGCAGCATCACCGTCGGCACCAGCGCCTGGAACTCCGCGCGCACCGAGTCCGACATGATCGCGCCCGAGCTGGACACGGAGAACATCGACGAGCAGTCGGTGCCCTTCATCGGGCCCTTCAGTGCGTCGATCAGCGGCCGCAGCATCGCGTCGCCCACCAGGGACACACTGGTGACCTTCTCCTTCTCGATCGTACGGAGCACCTCCTGCGGCACGAACTTGCGGTGCACCACGATCCGCTGCCCGAAGTTGAAACCGATGAAGGCGGTGAGCGTCGAGGTGCCGTGCATCAGCGGGGGAGTGGGGAAGAAGGTGATCCCCTCACCGCCCGCGGCCGCCCGCTCGGCCAGCTCCTGCGGGGACTTCACCGGTTCGCCGGTCGGTGCGCCCCCGCCGAGACCGGAGAAGAAGAGGTCCTCCTGGCGCCACATCACGCCCTTGGGCATTCCGGTGGTGCCACCGGTGTAGATGATGAACTGGTCGTCGGCCGAGCGCGGCGGGAAGCCGCGCTCCGGGCTGCCGGCTGCCTCGGCATCGGTGAACGCCACGGCGTCCGGACCCCGGACCCCCGCCTCCGGCGCGCCCACCCGCACCAGATGACGCAGGCCCGGGGCCTTCGGCGCGGCGGCCGCGACCCGCTCGTCGAACTCGGCGTCGAAGACCAGCGCGGCCAGATCCGCGTCCCGGTAGAGGTAGATCAACTCCTCTTCCACATAACGATAGTTCACATTGACGGGGACGATGCGGGCCTTCAGGCACGCCAGCACGGTCTGGAGGTACTCCACCCCGTTGTAGAGGTGCAGCCCCAGATGCTCGCCCGGGGCTATGCCCGCCTCCATCAGATGGTGGGCGACCCGGTTGGCCGCCGCGTCCAGCTCCGCATACGTCAGCCGGCGCTCCGCACCCGTGCCGGGATGGTCGACGTAGACGAGCGCCTCGCGTTCCGGGACCGCGTCGACGACCGACTCGAACAGGTCGGCAAGGTTGTACTCCACCGTTCCTCCTGACCCCGGAAGCTGACTGGCTCGGCGGTCATTAGAGCGCCGGGAGGTGCAACTGGGAAGGGGTGCCGCCGAGGAAATCTGACTAGCTGTCAGAAAACTATTGAACTGGGCCACCACCTACTGCAACCTGTTCTAGGTCTTTAGACGGGAGGCGGACAATGGGTGGTACGGAACACCTCGGCGTGCGGCGCGAGGGCGCCACGCTGGTGCTCACCCTGAACAGGCCGGAGGCGAAGAACGCACTGTCGCTGCCGATGCTGGTCGGGCTGTACGACGGCTGGCTGGCGGCGGACGAGGACGACACGATCCGCTCGGTGGTCCTCACCGGCGCGGGCGGCTGCTTCTGCGCAGGCATGGACCTCAAGGCCCTGTCGGGCAAGGGAATGGAGGGTGAGCAGTACCGGGACCGGATGACCGCCGACCCCGATCTGCACTGGAAGGCGATGCTGCGCCACCACCGCCCCCGGAAACCGGTCATCGCCGCCGTGGAGGGCCACTGCGTCGCGGGCGGCACCGAGATCCTCCAGGGCACCGACATCCGGATCGCCGGGGCGGGCGCCACCTTCGGGCTCTTCGAGGTGCGGCGCGGCCTCTTCCCCATCGGCGGGTCGACGGTCCGGCTGCCGCGCCAGATCGCCCGGACCCACGCACTCGAAATGCTTCTCACCGGACGCCCGTACAGCGCCGAGGAAGCGGCCGGCATCGGACTGATCGGCCGGGTCGTCCCCGACGGCACCGCGCTGGAGCAGGCCCTCGCCGTCGCCGAGCGGATCAACGCCTGCGGGCCGCTCGCCGTCGAAGCCGTCAAGGCCTCCGTGTACGAGACCGCCGAGATGACCGAGACCGAGGGACTGGCCGCCGAACTCAAGCGCGGATGGCCCCTCTTCGCGACCGACGACGCCAAGGAGGGCGCCCGCGCCTTCGCCGAGAAGCGCCCGCCCGTCTACCGGCGCGCCTGAGCCGAGGAGGCAACCGTGCCCGACGCCCTCAGCGCCCCGCTGGTGGTCGAATTCCCCTTCACCCGCTCCCTGGGCCCCGTCCAGAGCGCCTTCCTCACCGGACTGCGCGAACGCACCGTCCTCGGCGTCCGCACCGCCGGGGGAAAGATCCTGGTCCCGCCGGTCGAGTACGACCCCGTCACCGCGGAGGAGATCCGTGAACTGACCGAGGTCGCCGCCACCGGCACCGTCACCACCTGGGCCTGGAACCCCGCCCCCCGCCCCGGCCAGCCCCTGGACACCCCCTTCGCCTGGGTCCTCGTCCGGCTCGACGGCGCCGACACCGCCCTGCTGCACGCCCTCGCCGCACCCGGCCCCGACGCCGTGCACACCGGCATGCGGGTACGGATCCGCTGGGCCCCCGAACGGACCGGCGCGATCACGGACATCGCCTGCTTCGAACCGTACGACGGCAAGGACACCGGGCAATCCGCCCCGCACGACGGCGAGTTCACCGGCCCCGTCACCGGCATCGTCACCCCGGCCAGGCTCGACTACCGGTACACCCCCGGCCGCGCCCAGAGCGCGTACCTCGGCGCGCTCTCCCGACAGCGCATCGTCGGCGAGCGCTGCCCGTCCTGCCACAAGGTGTACGTACCGCCCCGCGGCGCCTGCCCCACCTGCGGTGTCGCCACCGCCGAACAGGTCGAGGTCGGCCCGCGCGGCACCGTGACCACGTTCTGCATCGTCAACATCAAGGCGAAGAATCTCGACATCGAAGTCCCCTACGTCTACGCGCACATCGCACTCGACGGAGCGGACCTCGCACTGCATGCGCGGATCGGCGGCATCCCGTACGACCAGGTGCGCATGGGTCTGCGCGTCGAACCCGTCTGGACCGAGGGCGGGCGGCACCCCGATCACTACCGGCCGACCGGCGAGCCGGACGCCGACTACGACGCGTACAAGGAGCTGCTGTAGATGCGAGACACGGCGATCGTCGCCTTCGCGCAGACGGACCATCTGCGGCACACCGACGAACTCTCCGAAGTCGAGATGCTGATGCCCGTGCTCCACCGGGTGCTCGACGCGACCGGGCTCAGGGCCGGCGACATCGCGCGCGTCCTGCCCGACGGCAACCTCGACTTCGTCGCCCGCGCCGACCACCAGGTCAAACTCCGCGGCTACCGCATCGAGCCC
>NZ_JBEXPH010000082.1:0-36928 GCF_040611955.1 Streptomyces sp. NPDC006510
CTCCCCGCCCCTCATCCGAACTCGCCACGGGCGCGTACGCCCCCGCGGGCACCGCGGCCCCCGCCCGGGCGGGGGCCGCGCACAGCGGCCCGCTGGGCAAGGACGGCGAGCCGCTGACCCTGCGCTTCGTCCTGCCGTCCGGTCCCGGGTCGGAGCCGCTGCGCAGCGTCGGGGACAAGATCTCGGCGATGCTCGAATCGGTCGGCATCCGTACGCAGATCACCAAGGTCTCCGACGAGAGCTACTTCCAGGACCACATCGCGTCCGGCGACTACGACCTGGCCCTGTACTCCTGGCCCGCGACCGCCTACCCGGCCACCGACGACCGCCCGATCTTCGCCAAGCCGGTGCCCGCCACCGACGGCTCGCTGCTGGTCGAGCAGAACTACACCCGGGTCGGCACCGACCACATCGACCAGCTCTTCGAGCAGGCGGTCTCGGAGCTGGACGAAGGCACCGCTCGGGATCTGATGAAGCAGGCCGACGCCCGGATCTGGGCCGCCGCCGGTTCGATTCCGCTCTACCAGCGCCCGCAGCTCGTGGCGGTGAACAGGAAGCTGGCGAACGTCGGCGCCTTCGGATTCGGGGCGCCGCGCTACCAGGACATCGGTTTCAAGAAGCCGCAGGCCGCCGGAGCCCCGGCGAACAAGAAGAAGTAGCAGGTCAGAAGAGGACCGCAAGCTCAGAACTGGCTCAAATCCCTTGCCCGCCGGCTTGCCCGGCGGGCAAGGTCGTCGCTACCCGTTGACCCGGCTGGCCGCTCGATCCCCCCACCTCCGAGACCCCCACCCGGAGCCTCTGCTCCGGTCTCTCGGAGATTCCGCTTCGGAGCCCCACCTCCGAAGCCGCGCAAGCTCGTGTCCGTCTCCCCGTCCGCCTCCTCCGTCCGGAGGGCCGTGGCCATGACACCCGGTGAAATTCGCCCGACGAACCGGCCACGGCGGCGGAAACACAGGGCGGACACGGGCTTGCGCCACCGGAGCGGCCCTCGTCGGAACTCGGCGTGCCCGCCCGTCACGCCGCCCTGCCGGACCGGGGCGGACCCCCGTCCCGAGGCCGGTAAAACTTGGCCGGGAAGCTGCGGCGGCGCCAGCCCCGTACCATTGGACGAGCCGTGGCGTGTCCGCCCGGCGGGCGTACGAGGACTTGAGACCGACTTAGACGCCTGATCCCACGATCCGAGAGAAGCGCAAGCCACCCATGCCCACGCGCCACGACATCCGTAACGTAGCCATCGTCGCCCACGTCGACCACGGCAAGACCACGCTGGTCGATGCCATGCTCAAGCAGGCCGGCGCCTTCGCCGCGCACGCCGCCGAGCACCTCGACGACCGCATGATGGACTCGAACGACCTGGAGCGTGAGAAGGGCATCACGATCCTCGCCAAGAACACGGCGGTGAAGTATCACCCCAAGGACGGCGGGGACCCGATCACGATCAACATCATCGACACCCCCGGCCACGCCGACTTCGGCGGCGAGGTCGAGCGCGGTCTGTCGATGGTGGACGCGGTCGTGCTCCTCGTCGACGCCTCCGAGGGCCCGCTCCCGCAGACCCGCTTCGTGCTGCGCAAGGCGCTCTCCGCGAAGATGCCGGTCATTCTCTGCATCAACAAGACCGACCGCCCCGACTCCCGGATCGCCGAGGTCGTCGACGAGACGTACGACCTGTTCCTGGACCTGGACGCGGACGAGGACCAGATCGAGTTCCCGATCGTCTACGCCTGCGCCCGTGACGGCGTCGCCTCGCTGACCAAGCCGGAGGACGGCACCGTCCCGGCCGACAGCGACAGCCTGGAGCCGTTCTTCTCCACGATCCTGGCGCACGTCCCGGCCCCGGAGTACGACGAGGACGCCCCGCTCCAGGCCCACGTCACCAACCTGGACGCCGACAACTTCCTCGGCCGTATCGCGCTCTGCCGCGTCGAGCAGGGCGAGCTGCGCAAGGGCCAGACCGTCACCTGGATCAAGCGCGACGGCACGATGTCCAACGTCCGCATCACCGAGCTGCTGATGACCGAGGCGCTCACCCGCAAGCCGGCCGAGGTGGCGGGCCCGGGCGACATCTGCGCCATCGCCGGTATCCCGGACATCATGATCGGCGAGACCCTGGCCGACCCCGAGAACCCGATCGCGCTGCCGCTGATCACGGTCGACGAGCCGGCCATCTCGATGACCATCGGTACGAACACCTCGCCGCTGGTCGGCAAGGGCGGCAAGGGCCACAAGGTCACCGCCCGCCAGGTGAAGGACCGTCTGGACCGCGAGCTGATCGGTAACGTCTCGCTCCGCGTCCTGGACACCGAGCGTCCCGACGCCTGGGAGGTCCAGGGCCGCGGTGAGCTCGCGCTGGCCATCCTCGTCGAGCAGATGCGCCGTGAGGGCTTCGAGCTCACGGTCGGCAAGCCGGAGGTCGTCACCAAGCAGGTCGACGGCAAGACGCACGAGCCGATCGAGCGCATGACGATCGACTCCCCCGAGGAGCACCTCGGCGCGATCACCCAGCTGATGGCGACCCGCAAGGGCCGCATGGAGACGATGACGAACCACGGTTCGGGCTGGGTCCGCATGGAGTGGATCGTTCCGTCCCGCGGCCTCATCGGCTTCCGTACGGAGTTCCTGACGCAGACCCGCGGTACGGGCATCGCGCACTCCATCTTCGAGGGCCACGAGCCGTGGTTCGGCGAGCTGCGCACCCGCCACAACGGCTCGCTGGTCGCCGACCGCGCGGGTTCCGTGACGCCGTTCGCCATGGTCAACCTCCAGGAGCGCGGTGTCATCTTCACCGAGGCCGGCACCGAGGTCTACGAGGGCATGATCGTCGGCGAGAACTCCCGCGCCGACGACATGGACGTGAACATCACCAAGGAGAAGAAGCTCACCAACATGCGTGCGGCTTCCGCCGACACCACGGAGAACGTGGTGCCGGCCCGCAAGCTCTCCCTGGAGCAGTCCCTGGAGTTCTGCCGCGAGGACGAGTGCATCGAGGTGACCCCGGAGACGGTCCGTATCCGCAAGGTCGTCCTCGACCAGAAGGAGCGCGGCCGCGCCGCGTCGCGCGCCAAGCGCTGACCGACACCGGGCGCCGAGCGCCCATGCGTACAACGGGGCCCGGACTTCCGTCAGTTGACGGGAGGCCGGGCCCCGCTGTGCGATGACCTGAGAGGCCGTCCGGGCGCATCCGTGTGCATCAGCAACCGGGTGGCGGCGGGAGCGCGCTTTTCGGCAGGCGCATCACGCTGTTGTCCAGTGGTTTTCTTCGGCGATCCGTCCGCATATCGATCGTCGCTCTCCGAAAGCTGCGTTAACGGTCCGTTTCGAGCGTGTCTGTCTGGGATCACTTTGTCCGGATTTCGGGCAATCGCCGTTCCTTGATGTTGTCAAAACGAGACCCCTTAAGTGTGGTTTACGGCCCGGTCGTACTTAATAGTTGGCTCCGTTGAGCTCGGGTCAATGGGTCACGCACTGTGGGGAGTGCCGACTCACGAGCACACTAGGGGCACTGAAACGATCACCGTCAGGGGTGTCGGTGTATCACTCCAGTGCCCTTCTTGTAGTCAAAAGTGGACTCATGAGGAGGAAACCCATGCGTGGTGCCAAGAGCGCCAAGTGGGTCGCGGGAGCGGCCATCATCGCCCTGGCCGCGACCGCCTGTGGTGGTAACGACAAGGGCAGTGACAGTGGCATGAACTCCGGCAAGGCGGACCCGAACGGGATCCTGACCGCGCAGCTCGGAGAGCCGCAGAACCCGCTGCAGCCGGCCAACGCCAAGGAGAGCCAGGGCAGCCGTGTCCTGCGCACCGTCTTCTCCGGCCTGGTCGACTACGAGCCCGGCACCGGCAAGCTCGAGTACATCAACGCCGAGTCCGTGACGCCCAACGCGGACTCGTCCGTGTGGACCGTCAAGCTCAAGCCGGGCTGGAAGTTCCACGACGGCACCACGGTCACCTCCAAGTCCTTCGTGGACTCCTGGAACTGGTCGGCCAACGTCAAGAACAACCAGACGAACTCCAGCTGGTTCCAGGACATCAAGGGCTACGAGGACGTCCACCCGGAGAAGGGTGCGCCGAAGTCCGACAAGATGTCCGGTCTGAAGATCGTCGACGAGAACACCTTCACGATCACCC
This sequence comes from Streptomyces sp. NPDC006510, assembly GCF_040611955.1. Classification (NCBI taxonomy): domain Bacteria; kingdom Bacillati; phylum Actinomycetota; class Actinomycetes; order Kitasatosporales; family Streptomycetaceae; genus Streptomyces; species Streptomyces sp. NPDC006510. The sequence goes on from NZ_JBEXPH010000082.1 coordinate 4,128, forward strand.
TGACCGGCCCGGTCTCGTACTTCGCGTACAAGCTGGGTTACGACGTCTGGGCGCCGCTGCCCGAGTCCTTCTTCAAGGACCCGGCCGCCGCCGGCCAGAAGCCGATCGGCAACGGCCCCTACAAGTTCGTCTCGTGGGACCACAAGAAGCTGATCAAGGTCCGGAAGTTCGACGGTTACCAGGGCCCGAACAAGGCCAAGAACGGTGGCATCGACTTCAAGAACTACACCACCGCCGACGCGGCCTACTCGGACCTGCGGTCGAACAACCTCGACTGGATCGAGCAGATCCCGACGACGTCGCTCACCAGCTACAAGCAGGACCTCGGCGACCGTGCCATCGACGCCGAGTACTCCGCGGTGCAGTCGATCGTCCCGGCGTTCTACACCAAGCAGTTCAAGGACATCGACCCCAAGGTCATCCAGGGTCTGTCGATGGCCATCGACCGTGACACGATCACCAAGACCGTGCTGCACGGCACCCGTACCCCGGCCGACTCGTACGTCGCCCGCGGTGTGCTCGGCTACAAGCCCGGCGCCCTCGGTGACATCGTGAAGTACGACCCGGCCAAGGCCAAGTCCCTCATCCAGGAGGGTGGCGGCGTCCCGGGCAACAAGATCTCGATCCAGTTCAACGCCGACCAGTCGCACAAGCCGTGGGTCGACGCGGTCTGCAACAGCATCCGCAAGGCCACCGGTGTCGAGTGCGTCGGTGACTCCAAGCCGGACTTCCAGGCCGACCTGAACGCCCGTGACAACAAGCAGGTCAAGTCCATGTACCGCGGTGGCTGGGTGCTCGACTACCCGGTCAACTCGAACTTCATGCGCGACCTGTACGGCACCACCGCCGCGGGCAACACCTCGGGCTACTCCAACAAGGAGTTCGACGCTCTCGCCGCGAAGGCCGACAAGGCCAAGACGCTCGACGAGACCGTCAAGATGTACCAGGACGCCGAGCAGCTCCTGAAGAACGACATGCCGGCCATCCCGCTGTGGTTCTACAAGAACAACTCGGGCCAGTCGGAGAACGTGTTCGGGAAGATCGTCTACGGCCAGGACGGCGACCCCATCTTCACCGACGTCCAGGTGAAGGCCAAGAAGTAACCATCGGGATCCGAAGGCCGGTTCCGCCGTACCTCTTCGAGGGCGGCGGAACCGGCCCGTAGGCGTAGGCCCCGGGGCTCTCCCCCCACACCCCCGCGGCGGAGACAACTCTGAGAAGGCCATCGCCGACCCCTCACGGCATGGAGGCATGATGGGGCGTTACGTCGCAAGGCGACTGCTCCAGATGATCCCGGTGTTCATCGGGACCACTCTGATTATTTTCCTCATGGTCCACATCCTTCCCGGTGACCCAATCCGGGCGATGTGGGGAGACAAGGCGGCAGACCCCGCACAGGTCGCGTCGCTGCGCCATGAGTTCGGGCTCGACCAGCCCCTGTGGAAGCAGTACGTCGACTACATGGTCAATCTCTTCCAGGGCGACTTCGGCAAGACCTTCGGTGGTCGCGAAGTCCTCGACGAGATGACCGAGTCCTTCCCGGTGACACTGCGGCTGACCGCGGTGGCGATGCTCATCGAGATCGTCGTCGGCATCGGGCTCGGCGCCTGGGCGGGCCTGCGGGCCGGCAAGGCCGCCGACACCGGCGTACTGGTCTTCACCCTGATCGTCATCTCGATCCCGGTGTTCGTGCTCGGTTACCTCGCCCGCTTCGTCCTCGCGGACCAGCTCGGCTGGGTGGCACCGAATGTCCAGGACTCCACGGACTACGCGCAGTTGTTCCTGCCGGGCTTCGTGCTTGCCATGCTCTCCATGGCGTACGTGGCACGGCTGACCCGCACGACGTTCGCGGAGAACCTGCGCGCCGACTACATGCGCACCGCGATGGCCAAGGGCCTGCCGCGGCGCCGCATCGTCGGTGTCCACCTGCTGCGCAACTCGCTGATCCCGGTCATCACCTTCCTCGGTACGGACGTCGGCGGCTTCATCGGTGGCGCGGTCGTGACCGAGGGCATCTTCAACGTCCAGGGTGTCGGGAACCTGCTCTTCAAGGCGCTGCAGCAGCGCGAGGGTTCGACGATCGTCGGTGTTGTCACGGTCTTCGTCCTCGTCATCCTTGTGATCAACCTGCTCGTCGACCTGCTGTACGCGGTCCTGGACCCGAGGATCCGGTATGCCTGACGTGACCGAGACCAAGACCGAAGCGGCGGTGGACACCCCCGCTCCCTCGGCCGCAACCGGCAAGACCCAGGACAAGCCGCGCAGCCTCTGGGGCGACGCGTGGTTCGACCTGCGTCACCGCCCGATGTTCTGGATCTCCTCGATCCTGCTGCTGCTCCTGCTGATCATCGCCGCGTTCCCGGGGATATTCACCAGCGTGGACCCGCGCGACGGCGACCTGACCAACCACTTCCTGACCAAGCCGGAGCTGGGGCACTTCTTCCAGGCCGACTGGTTCGGTTACGACGGCCAGGGGCGCTCGATCTACGCGCGTGTCATCTACGGCACCCGCGCCTCGATCCTGGTCGGCGTCGGCGTCACCGCCGCGGTCACCCTGGTCGGAGGCCTGCTGGGCATGCTCGCCGGTTACTTCGGCGGCTGGCTCGACTCGATCATTTCCCGGATCACCGACATCTTCTTCGGTATCCCCTTCCTGCTCGGTGCGATGGTCGTCCTGAACGCCTTCACCGAGCGCAAGGTGTACGTGGTGATCCTGGCCCTGGCCTTCCTGGGCTGGACCTCGATCTGCCGTGTGATGCGGTCCTCCGTCATCACCGCCAAGCAGGCGGACTACGTGACGGCGGCGCGCGCGCTCGGCGCCGGCACCCCGCGGATCCTCTTCCGGCACGTCCTGCCGAACGCGCTCGCCCCGACGATCGTCGTGGCCACCATCGCGCTCGGCGGGTACATCTCGGCCGAGGCGACGCTCTCGTTCCTCGGACTCGGGCTCGCGGACCCGACGATCTCGTGGGGCATCGACATCGCCGAGGGCAGCCAGGCCATCCGGGACAACCCGCATGCGCTGCTGTTCCCGGCAGGAATGCTCAGCCTCACGGTCTTCGCGTTCATCATGCTCGGCGACGCGGTACGCGACGCCCTCGACCCGAAGCTGCGCTGAGGAGGGCGTACGACGTGACCATCATGGACAAGACAGCAGACATCCCGGCGCCCCGCGCCGGGGGGTCGGACGACGCACCGCTCCTCGAAGTGCGCGACCTGCACGTGGAGTTCCACACGCGTGACGGTGTCGCCAAGGCCGTCAACGGCGTGAACTACCGTGTCGACTCGGGCGAGACCCTGGCCGTGCTCGGTGAGTCCGGTTCCGGCAAGTCCGTGACCGCTCAGGCGATCATGGGCATTCTCGACATGCCGCCCGGCAAGATCCCACAGGGCCAGATCCTCTACCGCGGCCAGGACATGCTCACCATGAGCTACGAGGAGCGGCGGAAGATCCGTGGCCAGAAGATCGCGATGATCTTCCAGGACGCGCTGTCCTCGCTCAACCCCGTGCTCTCGGTCGGCTACCAGCTCGGCGAGATGTTCCGGGTCCACCAGGGGCTCTCCAAGAAGCAGGCCAAGCTCAAGGCCATCGAGCTGATGGAGCGGGTCAAGATCCCCGCCGCCAAGCAGCGGGTCGGCGACTATCCGCACCAGTTCTCCGGCGGTATGCGCCAGCGCATCATGATCGCCATGGCACTGGCGCTGGAGCCGGACCTGATCATCGCGGACGAGCCGACCACCGCGCTCGACGTGACGGTCCAGGCACAGGTCATGGACCTGCTCAAGGAGCTCCAGACCGAGTTCAACATGGGCCTGATCCTGATCACCCACGACCTCGGCGTCGTCGCCGACGTCGCGGACAAGATCGCGGTCATGTACGCGGGCCGGATCGTCGAGACGGCACCGGTGCACGAGCTGTACAAGCGGCCCGCGCACCCGTACACCCGCGGTCTGCTCGACTCGATCCCGCGGCTCGACCAGAAGGGCCAGGAGCTCTACGCGATCAAGGGCCTGCCGCCCAACCTGCTCAAGATCCCGTCCGGCTGCGCCTTCAACCCCCGCTGCCCCAAGGCGGAGGACATCTGCCGCACGGAGATCCCGGCCCTGGTGCCGGTCTCCGAGCAGGACGGCAGCGAACTGCCCGGACGCGGCAGCGCCTGCCACTTCTGGAAGGAGACGATCCATGGCTGAGCTCGACAAGACGGACGGTTCCATGGACGCCACCCCGAACGTCACCGAGGTCAAGGCGGTCGACGCCGTCGACGAGTCGGCGGCGGTCGCGGCCATCGAAGCCCCGGTGGAGCGCGGTGAGCCGATCCTCCAGGTGCGCAATCTGGTCAAGCACTTCCCGCTGAGCCAGGGCATCCTGTTCAAGCGCCAGGTCGGCGCGGTCAAGGCCGTGGACGGGGTCTCCTTCGACCTCTACCAGGGCGAGACGCTCGGCATCGTCGGCGAGTCGGGCTGTGGCAAGTCCACGGTCGCCAAGCTGCTGATGATGCTGGAGACGGCCACCGCCGGCCAGGTCTTCTACAAGGGCCAGGACATCACCAAGCTGTCCGGCCGCGCGCTGAAGGCGGTCCGCCGGAACATCCAGATGGTGTTCCAGGACCCGTACACCTCGCTGAACCCGCGCATGACGGTCGGCGACATCATCGGCGAGCCCTTCGACATCCACCCCGAGGTGGCCCCGAAGGGCGACCGGCGGGCCAGGGTCCAGGAGCTGCTGGACGTCGTCGGCCTCAACCCGGAGTACATCAACCGCTACCCGCACCAGTTCTCCGGCGGCCAGCGCCAGCGCATCGGCATCGCCCGCGGCCTCGCGCTCAACCCGGAGATCATCGTCTGCGACGAGCCGGTCTCCGCGCTCGACGTGTCGGTGCAGGCGCAGGTCATCAACCTGATGGAGAAGCTCCAGGACGAGTTCAACCTCTCCTACCTCTTCATCGCGCACGACCTGTCGATCGTCCGGCACATCTCCGACCGGGTCGGCGTGATGTACCTCGGCAAGATGGCCGAGATCGGTACGGACACGGAGATCTACGACCACCCGACGCACCCCTACACCCAGGCGCTGCTGTCGGCGGTCCCGGTCCCTGACCCCGAGGCCCGCGAGCGCGGCGAGCGGATCATCCTGACCGGCGACGTCCCGTCGCCGGCGAACCCGCCGTCGGGCTGCAGCTTCCGTACCCGGTGCTGGAAGGCCCAGGACAAGTGCTCCACGGAGGTGCCGCTGCTGGCCGTCCCCGAGCGCTTCCAGGGCTCGGACACCCTCGCGGCGCACGACTCGGCGTGCCACTTCGCCGAGGAGAAGGACGTCGTCGGCGCGGCTTCCTAGTACGGCCCGAACGACGCGGAAGCGCCCGGAACCGATCGGTTCCGGGCGCTTCTTCCTTTTCCTGGAACCGGGCGCGCGGGTGGCTCGGGTCAATGGGCTCACGTGCTCGGTTCCTCGGGGCCGGGGAGCCCGCGTCCCGGGACCGATCGGGTCCCCGTCCGCGAGGCGCCCCGGGGCCGGGGCAGGGGTGTCAGGCCCCGGCCTTCGGGTCTTCGGTGGTCTTCTTGCCGAGCTTGGGCCGGGACGAGGCGTCACGGGCCTTCGGGACCGCCGGGAGGGTCTGGGTGTCCTCGGGGTAGTGGCAGGCCGTCAGATGGCCCTCCCGGCTGCCCTCCACCCGTACCAGCGGCGGGGCCTCGCTCGCGCACTTGTCCGTCGCCTTCCAGCAACGGGTACGGAACCGGCAGCCCGACGGCGGGTTGACCGGGGAGGGGACGTCGCCGGCCAGGCGGATGCGCTCACGGGCCGGCGTCTCCTCGGCGGTCGCCTCGGGCACGGCCGAGAGCAGCGCCCGGGTGTACGGGTGCCGCGGGTTGCCGTACAGGTCCTCGCGGTCGGCGATCTCCACGATCTTGCCGAGGTACATGACCGCCACGCGCTGCGAGAAGTGGCGCACGATGGCCAGGTCGTGGGCGATGAACAGGAACGCGATGCCGAGCTCCTTCTGCAGCTTCTGCAGCAGGTTCACCACCTGGGCCTGGATCGACACGTCCAGCGCCGAGACCGGCTCGTCGGCCACGATCAGCTTCGGCTCCAGGGCGAGCGCGCGGGCCACCCCGATGCGCTGGCGCTGACCGCCGGAGAACTCGTGCGGGAAGCGGTTGTAGTGCTCCGGGTTGAGCCCGACGGTCTCCAGCAGCTCCCGCACCCGCGCCTCACGGCCGCCCGCGGGGTTGATGTCGTTGATCTCCATCGGCGCGGTGATGATCTTGCCGACGGTCTGCCGCGGGTTCAGCGAGGCGTACGGGTCCTGGAAGATCATCTGGATCTCGGAGCGGACCGGCGCCAACTGCTTGCGCGTGGCGTGGGAGATGTCCTGCCCGCGGTAGGAGATCCGGCCGGCCGTCGGCTCCAGGAGCCGGGTGATCAGCCGGCCCGTGGTCGACTTGCCGCAGCCGGACTCACCGACCAGGCCCAGGCTCTCGCCCTCGGCGACGCTGAAGTCCAGCCCGTCGACGGCCTGGACCGCGCCGACCGTCCGCCGGATCGGGAAGCCGCCCTTGATCGGGAAGTGCTTGGTGAGTCCGGAGACGTCCAGGAGGGGATCTGTGCTGCTCATGGTGGGGAAGTCCCGTCTCTTGTACGTCAGTTGGGCCGGGTGCCGGCGAAGTCTGCGAAGAACTCGGCGCGCTGCTCCGTGGTGAGGTGGCAGGCGGCGCCGCGCCCGGCGGTGAGCTCCAGCGGCGGCTGGTCCGTCGCGCAGCGCTTGCCGCCGACCTGCTCGGTGAACGTGCACCGGGGGTGGAAGCGGCAGCCGGTCGGCGGGTTGAGGAGGCTCGGCGGGGTGCCGGGGATCGGCGACAGCGGCACGTCGACCGGGCCGTCCAGGGTCGGCATGGAGCCCAGCAGGCCCCAGGTGTACGGGTGCTGGGGGGCTCGCAGCACCTCCTTCTTCGTACCGCGCTCCACGCAGCGACCGCCGTACATCACCAGCACGTCGTCCGCGATGTCGGCGATGACACCGAGGTCGTGGGTGATGAAGATGATCGAGGTGCCGGTCTCCTGCTGGAGGTCCTTGAGCAGGTCCATGATCTGGGCCTGCACGGTGACGTCCAGCGCGGTGGTCGGCTCGTCCGCGATCAGCAGCTCCGGGTCGCAGACCAGCGCCATGGCGATCATCGCGCGCTGGCGCATACCGCCGGAGAACTGGTGCGGATAGTCGTCCACCCGCAGATCGGGCTGCGGGATGCCCACCTTGGTGAGCATCTCGATCGCCCGCGCCCTGGACTCCCGCTTGGAGGCGCCGGTGTGCTTGCGGTACGTCTCGCCGATCTGCCTGCCGATGGTGTGGTACGGCGAGAGCGAGGCCAGCGAGTCCTGGAAGATCATGGCCATCTTGTTGCCGCGCAGCCGCTCCAGCTCACGCTCCGACGCGGCCAGCAGATCCTGCCCGTCGAGGAGGATCTCGCCCTCGATCTCGGTGTGGTCGGGGTGGTGCAGGCCGAGGATGGTCAGGTTGGTGACGGACTTGCCGGAACCGGACTCGCCGACGATGCCGAGCGTCTTGCCCTTCTCGATGTCGAAGGACAGCCCGTCGACGGCCTTGACCATGCCGTCTTCGGTGGAGAAGTGCACGCGCAGATCGCGTACGGAGAGGAAGGGGGTGCTCACTGGATCTCTCCCTAGGCGAGGCGGACGCGCGGGTCGATGAGGGCGTAGACGGCGTCGACGATGATGTTGAAGACGACGATCGCTCCTGCCGCGACCAGGACGACTCCGAGCAGCAGGGGCAGGTCGTTGTCGCCGACCGCCTTGACGGAGAGCGCGCCGATGCCGTGCAGACCGAAGGTCTTCTCGGTGATGATCGCGCCGCCGAACAGCACACCGAGGTCGAGGCCGAAGATGGTGACGATCGGGCCCATGGCCCCGCGCCAGGCGAATCTGAAGAAGACCGTGCGCCGGGAGAGGCCCTTGGCGCGTGCGGTGCGTACGTAGTCCTCGCTCAGCGTCTCGACGAGCTGGGAGCGTGCCATACGGGTGTAGTTGGCGGTGAAGATCAGCGCCAGCACCAGCCAGGGCAGCAGTAGCCCGGAGAACCAGGCGGACGGGTTCTCGGTGAAGGGGACGTCCTTGGGCCGGCTCAGGATGTGCCACTGGTCGGCGAGGTAGTACATGGCGACCACGCCGACGATGTAGATCTGCATCGAGGAGCCGATCAGCGACGCCGAGGACGCCACCTTGTCCAGCGCCTTGCCCTGCTTGACCGCGGCGAGCATGCCGGTGCCGACACCGAAGATCACGAAGACGACGGCGCTGCCGAGGGAGAGGGAGAGCGTCGTCGGGAAGCGGTCCAGGATGGTGCCGAGGACCGGCTCGCGGTTGTGGAAGGAGTAGCCGAGGCACGGCGCGGGACAGTGCCCGAACGACGAGTAGTCCCTCCCGACGAACACCGCCTGCAGCCAGTGCCAGTACTGCACCGGCAGCGGGTCGTCGATGCCGAGGTTGCGCTTGACCAGTGCCAGCGTCTCGGGCGTGCACACCTTGCCGCAGGCCACCCGAGCTGGGTCGCGGGGCGCGACGTAGAAGAGGACGAAAGTGATGGCACTGATGATCAGCAGGATGACCAGTGCGCCGATTGCCCGGCGGATGAGGAAGCGGAACATGGCGATGGATTTCCCTGGCAGACGCCGACGAGGGGGAGTGGAGCGGGCGGGGCGCCGCAGGGGCGCCCCGCCTCAGGAGTGTCGGCGTCAGGCCTTCACGAACAGCTTGTAGAAGACGGCCGAGGACCACAGTGGGTGGAACATCGCGCCGCCGACCTTCTCGCCGTAGAGGTAGAAGCGGCGCTGGAACGTCTCGGGGATGATCGGCGCCTCCTCCGTCATGATCCGCTTGTCCAGGGCGGCCCAGGCCTTGCCGGCCTCCGTCGGGTCGGCGATGGTGACGTTCTTCTTGATCGCCTCGTTGACCCAGTCGACGTTCAGCTGCGAGATGTTGTTGGCGCCGTTGGCGATCGTGCCGCCGTCGAACAGCGGCTGCATCAGCGTGTAGCCGGTCGGCCAGTCCGGGGACCAGCCGAACCACATCACGTCGAACTGGTTGTCGATCTGCTGGATCTGGTCGTAGTAGCTGGTGGAGTCCAGCGGCTTCATGACCGGGGTGAAACCGGCCGCCTTGAGGGCGTTCTCGATGACGACCTTGGTCTTGTTGTAGGTGTTGCTGGTGGGGAAGGCGTAGACGACCTTCTGGCCCTCCTTGCCGGCCTCCTTCAGCAGCTTCTTCGCCGCCTCCGGGTCGCCCTGCGGCTTCTTCAGCTTGCCGTAGACGTCGTCCTTGGCGTAGCCGACGATGTCGGGGCTGAGGATGGACGTCGCGTAGTCACCGGCGGAGGGGCCACCGTAGATCTTGCGTATCTGCTCCAGCGGCCAGGCGTGGATGATGGCCTGACGGACCTTCAGGTCGGTGATCCGCTTGGTGTTGATCGCGTAGTAGTAGATGCCGGTCAGCAGGCCGTTGAAGGTGCGCTTCTTCAGCTCGGGGTCGGTGAGGACCTTCTGGATGCGCTCGGCCGGGACACCGCTGTACGCCATGACGGCGTACTGGTCGTCGCCGTCGTCGGCGATCAGGCGGTCGGCGGACTGGAGGGCCTCGGGGCCGAACTCGTAGACGAAGCTGTCCGGGTACGCGTTGCGGATCGAGTCCGTGTTGGGGTCCCAGTGGGGGTTGCGCACCAGGGTCATCGACTTGTCGATGGCGTGCGCCTTGATGCGGTACGGGCCGCAGCTGACCGGGTCCTTGTCGTACTTCTCCTTGGTGTCGCCCTTGACCGGGACGGCGCCGTAGGAGGTCATCGCCAGGGTGAAGTTGAGGTCCGGGCGGGCCTCGGCCAGCTTGAAGGTGATCGTCTTCGCCTTGGCGTCGGTCACGATCGAGTCGAGGTGCTTGCCGCCGAACGGGCCCTTGTACTTCGAGCGGAAGTCGGCCGTGCCGGTCAGCGCGGTCTGGGTGTAGCCCGCACCCTCGGTGGTGAAGCTGGCGAAGCCGCGCTCGATGCCGTGGCGCACGTCCTCGATGGTGAGTTCCTTGCCGTCCTCCCACTTCAGACCGTCCTTCAGGGTGAAGGTCCAGGTCTTGCCGCCGTCGGACATGGTGCCCGCGTCGGTGGCGAGGTCGCCGACCAGCTTCATCGAGCCGTCCGCCGCGATCTTGTAACCGGTCAGGGCGCGGATGAAGAGGTCACCGATCGCGGAGTTCCACGAGAAGTAGATGCGCTGCGGGTCCAGGTGCGAGAAGTCGTCCGGGGCGATGCCGCGGATCGTGCCGCCCTTCTTCGCGCCCGGGACCTCGGCGGCCGGGCCGGTGGAGTCGGCCTTCGTACCGACCACGACCGAGCCGGTGTACTTGTCGGCACCGCCGTGTCCGGCGCTGCCGCCCTTCTTGGTCGAGCTGCCGCTGCTGCACGCGGAGAGGACCATCGAACCGCCGGCCGCGACCGACGTGGCGATGACGAAGTTTCTGCGGGAAAGGGACATGGTTTCCTGCTCTGGTCGATGGAGAGAAACGTTCGATCCGGTGGGCCCCGTCGCCCGGCCGGAGGAAGTGCGGTTCAGCGCTTGGTCTTCGGGTCCAGTGCGTCACGCACCGAGTCACCCAGCAGGTTGAAGGCGATGACGAAGATCACCATCGAGACGCCGGGGAAGAGCATGTACGTGATGTCGCTCTGGTAGACGTCCGATCCGCGCTGGATCATCACGCCCCAGTCGGGTGTCGGGTCGGTGAGGCCGACGCCGAGGAAGGCGAGGCCCGCTTCCGCCGTGACGTAGGCGGGCAGCGCGAGCGTGGCCTGGATGAGGATCGGCGTCCAGAGGTTGGGCAGCAGTTCCTTGAAGATGATCCGCGCCGGGGAGGCGCCGGTCACCCTCGCCGCCTCGATGAACTCGCGCTCGCGCAGGGCGAGTACCTCGCCGCGCAGCAGCCGTGCGATGGACGCCCAGCCGAAGGCGGTCATGACCGAGATGAGGCTGACGACGGTCAGCCAGACCGGGGTGTTCTCGTCCGGAGCGACCAGGATCGAGAGCATCACCGGCCAGAAGGCGATGAAGAAGAGCGTGGAGGGGAAGGCCAGCAGGATGTCGATGACCCGGCCCACGAAGTAGTCGGTCTTGCCGCCCAGATAGCCCGCGGTGATACCGACGGCGATGCCGATCACCGTCACCAGCAAGGTGGTTGCCGCGGCGATGAGCAGGGAGTTGCGGATGCCGTAGAGCAGGAAGGTGAAGACGTCCCGGCCGAGTCCGGGCTCGATGCCGAACCAGAAGTCGCCGCTGATACCGCCGTTGGGCAGCATCGGTGAACCGAAGTCGTCCAGCAGGCCGGGTTCGTTCTGCCCGTACGTGGTGTACGGGTCCTTGCCGTACAGTTTCGCGATCAGCGGCGCGCAGATGGCGATCACGAAGAAGAAAATGACCACATAGGCCGAAATCACGCCGGTACGGTCGCGCTTGAAGCGCAGCCAGGCCATCCTGCCCGGTGAGCGGCCGTCGTTGCCCTTGGTCGCGGACGGTCCCGCGGTGGGCTGCGGCTTCGCGTCCTCCACCTCAACAGGCGTGGCGGCTTGCGGTGTTGGAATCGTCATGGTGCTCCTGGCCCGGAGGGTCGAAGGACTCCGCAGGGCAACACCTACGGGCTACCCGGACTTTTTCAACGCAATTCATGCAGGGTCAATGAATGTCCGACGCCCTTGGCATGCTCTTTTGAAATTTTGCCAATCCATGACCTTTCTTAGGGCGTGGCTTTGCTTCCGTTTGGCTTTTTCGCAGGCGCGTTCGCGACTTAACGGGTGAAGTCCGGCAATGAGTCCGATATGCGGGCGCCGTTGTCTCGGAATTCGTACGGCCGGTCGGGCGGGCTCGCGGTCGATGCGCATTCGATGCGCGGCCGTTATCGCTCCGCTGTCTAACGGTCGGATGCCCGGAACTTCTCCGGGCGTGAAGTGCCACTCGAATCGGCTCCGACGCGCCCGAATGGGTGGAGTAAATGTGCGTGATGTCCTTGATGCGGTGATATTTGACCGTAAGTGAGACGGAGCACTACGAGGAGGCACTCCATGCGCGGAGCCACACAGGCCAAGTGGGCCGCATGTGCGGTGGTCGTCGCCCTGGCGGCGACGGCATGCGGCGGAGGGGGCAGCAGCAGTGGCGGCGGTGGGGCGAACGGAATCGTGAGCTCTTCCTGGGGTGACCCGCAGAACCCGCTCGAACCCGCGAACACCAACGAGGTGCAGGGCGGCAAGGTCCTCGACATGATCTTCCGGGGGCTCAAGAGGTACGACCCGAAGACCGGCGCGGCCACCAACATGCTCGCCGAGAAGATCGAGTCCAAGGACAACCAGAACTTCACGATCACCGTGAAGGACGGCTGGACCTTCAGCAACGGCGAGAAGGTCACCGCGAAGTCGTTCGTGGACGCCTGGAACTACGGGGCCCTGCTGAAGAACAATCAGAAGAACGCCTACTTCTTCGGTTACATCGACGGCTACAACAAGGTCCACCCGGACACCGGCAGCGCCACCGCGAACACGCTCTCCGGCCTCAAGATCGTCAACGACAAGACGTTCACGGTCAAGCTGTCGCAGAAGTTCTCCCTCTGGCCGGACACCCTCGGCTACCCGGCCTTCGCCCCGCTGCCCAAGGCCTTCTTCACCGACCACGCCGCCTGGGTGTCCAAGCCGATCGGCAACGGGCCGTACACCATCGACAAGTACACCAAGGGCTCGTCGATGAACCTGCGCAAGTGGGACAAGTACCCCGGCGACGACAAGGCCCAGAACGGCGGCATCGACCTCAAGGTCTACACCGACAACAACACCGCCTACACGGACCTGACGGCCGGCAACCTCGACCTCGTCGACGACGTGCCCGCCTCGCAACTGAAGAACGTCAAGGCGGACCTCGGCGACCGGTACATCAACACCCCGGCCGGCATCATCCAGACCCTGGCCTTCCCCTTCTACGACAAGAAGTGGGACACCCCCGGCGGCATCAAGGTCCGCCAGGGCCTGTCGATGGCGATCAACCGGCAGCAGATCACCGATCAGATCTTCCAGAAGACCCGCACCCCCGCCTCCGACTGGACCTCCCCGGTCCTCGGCGCGGACGGCGGCTTCAAGGAGGGACTGTGCGGCGCGCCCTGCGAGTACAACGCGGCGAACGCCAAGAAGCTGATCCAGGAGGGTGGCGGCATCCCCGGCGGCCAGCTGAAGATCTCGTACAACGGTGACACCGGCTCCCACAAGGAATGGGTCGACGCCGTCTGCAACAGCATCAACAAGGTGATGGGCAACAACAAGGCGTGCGTCGGCGCCCCGGTCGGCACCTTCGCCGACTTCCGCAGCCAGGTCTCCCAGCAGAAGCTGACCGGCGCCTGGCGGGCCGGCTGGCAGATGGACTACCCGCTCATCCAGAACTTCCTGCAGCCCGTGTACTACACCGACGCCTCCTCCAACGACGGCAAGTGGAGCAACAAGCAGTTCGACGGGCTCATCGACAAGGCCAACGCCGAGTCCGACAAGGCCAAGGCCGTCACCACCTTCCAGGACGCGGAGAAGGTCCTGGTCGCGCAGATGCCCGTCATCCCGCTCTGGTACCAGAACGGCAGCGCCGGCTACTCGGAGAACATCGCCGACGTGTCGCTGAACCAGTTCAGCGTCCCGGTGTACGAGCAGATCAAGGTCAAGTGACCCGTTGAGGGTCTTTCGTTCGGATCGGACTCCGCGAGCCCGGCCTGATCCGAACGTGAGGCCCTGCGGCCGGGTGGCCGGTGCCAGGAGCGCACCGGCCACCCGGCTTCCCCGTCCCACGACGCGTCACTCCCCAGCCCCGAGCCTCTGACCCCCGCGACCCCCGGAGCCCTTCATGGGACGTTATGTGATCCGGCGGCTGCTGCAGATGATCCCGGTCTTCTTCGGCACCACGCTGTTGATCTTCCTCATGGTGAATGTGATGGGCGACCCCATCGCGGGTCTCTGCGGCGACCGCCAGTGCGACCCGGCGACCGCAGCCCAACTCCGTTCGGAATTCGGCCTCGACAAGCCCGTCTGGCAGCAATACCTCACCTACATGGGCAATGTCTTCACCGGCGACTTCGGCACCGCGTTCAACGGGCAGAAGGTCACCGAGCTGATGGCCGCAGCCTTCCCCATCACGATCCGGCTCACCGTCGTCGCGATCGTCTTCGAGGTCGTCATCGGCATCAGCCTCGGTGTCGTCACCGGTCTGCGCCGGGGCCGCCCCGTCGACACCACCGTGCTCATCCTGACCCTGGTCGTCATCTCCATCCCGACCTTCGTCACCGGCCTGCTGCTCCAGCTCCTCCTCGGAGTCGAGTGGGGCATCATCAAACCCTCCGTCTCACCGGAGGCCCCCTTCAACGAGCTGCTGGTACCCGGGCTCGTCCTCGCCTCGGTCTCCCTGGCGTACGTCACCCGGCTCACCCGGACCTCTATCGCCGAGAACGCCCGCGCAGACTACGTCCGTACCGCCGTCGCCAAGGGGCTGCCCGGGCGCCGCGTCGTCATCCGGCACCTGCTGCGCAACTCGCTGATCCCGGTCGTCACCTTCATCGGCACCGACGTGGGCGCCCTGATGGGCGGGGCGATCGTCACGGAGCGGATCTTCAACATCCACGGCGTCGGCTACCAGCTCTACCAGGGCATCCTGCGCCAGAACTCCCAGACCGTCGTCGGCTTCGTCACCGTCCTCGTCCTCGTCTTCCTGGCGGCGAACCTGATCGTCGACCTGCTGTACGCCGTACTCGACCCGAGGATCCGCTATGCCTGAGCAGACACCGGACGAGTCGATCTCGTCCGCCGGAGCAGGAGGTGTGATGGATCTCGCCCTGGAGGAGGGCACCACCCTCGAAAGGACGCCCGGCGGCCCCGAGGGCACCGGCCCCGCCGAGAAGCCGCGCAGTCTGTGGTCCGACGCCTGGCGGGACCTGCGCCGCAACCCGGTCTTCATCATCTCCGCCCTGATCATCCTCTTCCTGGTGATCATCTCGATCTGGCCGTCGCTGATCGCCGACCAGGACCCCCTCAACTGCAACCTGGACAAGGCCCAGGAGGGCTCCCAGCCCGGACACCCCTTCGGCTTCGACGGACAGGGTTGCGATGTCTACACCCGTACCGTCTACGGGGCCAGGAACTCCGTGACCGTCGGCGTCTGCGCCACCCTCGGGGTCACCCTGCTCGGTGGCCTGCTCGGCGGCCTGGCCGGCTTCTTCGGCGGCTTGTCGGACTCGATCCTCTCCCGCGTCACCGACGTCTTCTTCGGTATCCCCGTGGTCCTCGGCGGCCTGGTCTTCCTCTCCGTGGTCACCAGCTCCACCGTCTGGCCGGTGATCGGCTTCATCGTGCTGCTCGGCTGGCCGCAGATCGCCCGTATCGCCCGCGGCTCCGTGATCACCGCCAAACAGAACGACTACGTACAGGCGGCACGGGCGCTCGGCGCCTCCAACTCACGGATGATGCTGCGCCACATCACCCCGAACGCCATCGCGCCGGTGATCGTCGTCGCGACCATCGCACTCGGTACGTACATCTCGTTGGAGGCGACCCTCTCGTTCCTCGGCGTCGGCCTGAAACCGCCGGCCGTCTCCTGGGGCATCGACATCTCCGCCGCGTCCCAGTACATCCGCAACGCCCCGCACATGCTGCTCTGGCCCGCCGGAGCCCTGGCGGTCACCGTGCTCGCCTTCATCATGCTCGGCGACGCGGTGCGCGACGCCCTCGACCCCAAGCTGCGCTGAGGAGCCCGCTGCCATGTTGCTCGAAGTGCGCGATCTGCACGTGGAGTTCCACACCCGCGACGGAGTGGCCAAGGCCGTCAACGGGGTCAACTACTCGGTGGCCGAGGGCGAGACGCTGGCCGTGCTCGGCGAGTCCGGCTCCGGCAAGTCGGTCACCGCCCAGGCCGTCATGGGCATTCTCGACATGCCCCCGGGAAAGATCAGCGGCGGCGAGATCCTCTTCAAGGACCGCGATCTGCTGAAGATGAAGAAGGACGAGCGCCGGAAGATCCGCGGCCAGGAGATGGCCATGATCTTCCAGGACGCGCTCTCCTCCCTCAACCCGGTGCTCAGCGTGGGGGAGCAGCTCGGCGAGATGTTCGTCGTGCACCGGGGGATGTCCCACAAGGACGCGAAGCTGAAGGCCGTCGAGCTGATGGACCGGGTCCGCATCCCGGCGGCGAAGGAACGCGTCGGGAACTTCCCGCACCAGTTCTCCGGCGGCATGCGCCAGCGCATCATGATCGCCATGGCGATGGCGCTGGAGCCTTCGCTGATCATCGCGGACGAACCCACCACCGCCCTCGACGTGACCGTCCAGGCCCAGGTGATGGATCTGCTCGCCGAGCTCCAGCGCGAGCTGAACATGGGCCTGATCCTGATCACCCACGACCTGGGCGTGGTCGCGGACGTCGCCGACAAGATCGCCGTGATGTACGCGGGCCGGATCGTCGAATCCGCCCCGGTCCACGAGATCTACCGGGCGCCCGCCCACCCGTACACCAAGGGCCTGCTCCAGTCGATCCCGCGCCTGGACCAGAAGGGCCGGGAGCTGTACGCGATCAAGGGCCTGCCGCCCAACCTGCTGCACATCCCGCCCGGTTGCGCCTTCAACCCGCGCTGTCCGATGGCCCAGGAGATCTGCCGGGGCGAGGTGCCGCCGCTGTTCGAGGTGGCCGAGCACCGCGAGAGCGCCTGCTACTTCTGGAAGGAGACGCTCGATGCACGCTGACCACTCGGGGCGCCAGGAAGCGCGCGAAGAGGGCGAGAAGGCCCGTGTGCCGCTCGCCACGTCACGGGCCGGGACCGCCGCGGCGGGCGGCGAGCCGATCCTGGAGGTACGCGATCTGGTCAAGTACTACCCGCTGACCCAGGGCATCCTGATCAAGAAGCAGATCGGCGCCGTCAAGGCGGTCGACGGGGTCTCCTTCGACCTGGCGGCGGGCGAGACGCTCGGCATCGTGGGGGAGTCCGGCTGCGGCAAGTCGACCGTGGCCAAGATGCTGGTGCATCTGGAACAGCCGACGGCCGGCGCGATCAAGTACAAGGGCGAGGACATCACCAAGCTCTCGGGGCGCGCCCTGAAGGCCGTGCGCCGCAACATCCAGATGGTGTTCCAGGACCCCTACACCTCGCTCAACCCCCGTATGACGGTCGGCGACATCATCGGGGAGCCGTACGAGATCCATCCCGAGGTGGCCCCGAAGGGCGAGCGGCGCCGGAAGGTCCAGGACCTGCTGGACGTCGTCGGGCTCAACCCGGAGTACATCAACCGCTATCCGCACCAGTTCTCCGGCGGTCAGCGCCAGCGCATCGGGATCGCCCGCGGGCTGGCCCTGAACCCCGAGATCATCGTCGCCGACGAACCCGTCTCCGCCCTCGACGTCTCCGTACAGGCGCAGGTCGTCAACCTGCTGGACCGGCTCCAGGCGGAGTTCGGGCTGAGTTACGTCTTCATCGCGCACGACCTGTCGATCGTCCGGCACATCTCCGACCGGGTCGGGGTGATGTATCTGGGCCGGATCGTCGAGATCGGCTCCGACGAGCAGATCTACGACCACCCCACGCATCCGTACACCCAGGCGCTGCTGTCCGCGGTCCCGGTGCCGGACCCGACGGCCCGCGAGCACCGGGAGCGGATCATCCTGCACGGCGATGTCCCGTCGCCCGCCAACCCGCCGTCCGGCTGCCGCTTCCGCACCCGGTGCTGGAAGGCGCAGGAGCGGTGCGAACTGGAGGTTCCGCTGCTGGCGGTTCCGGCCGTCTTCCGGCTGACGGACACCCCGGCCGGGCACGACTCGGCCTGTCACTTCGCGGAGGAGAAGAAGGTGGTGCCGGAGGGGCTGCTGGAGACGCCTGGGGAGACGCCCGCCGCGGACGCCCCGGCGGGCGATGCGGGCGATGCGGACGACGCCAGCGGGGAGAACGGCGAGAACGGGGAGCACGGGGAGAACGGGTCCGCGCCGTCCGGGAGCACGCGGGCCGGCTGACCGCGGAGACGTAACGCGTGGGCAACTCCGCCGTCTCACACCCGATATACGAACCGGCCAGCATGGTCGGCGTACGGCCGTGCGGGTGCCGTGTACCGGCCGGGAGGCCGTCAAGTCCTCCCGGCCGGTTGCCCGTTCGAGCACCACGCCGGCGAACCCCTTGTCCGGCGGACAGGGACGGTGGAGTATCGCTCGGGTGATACTCACTCGGGGGGCAAGGGTCACCGGTGCCGTTCTCTGCGCCGTGCTCGCGGTGATCGTCGCGGGCTGGCTCGTACGGGACATCAGTGCGGCCGACGACACCGGGCGGCTGTGGCGCCACTGGGCCGGCTACTACGACGCGCGGATGCCGCTGTCCCCGGCCACCTCGGCGTACGACGTGGTGCTGCTCGTGGTGTACGCCGTCGCCGCCGTCGCGTCCCTGCGGTCCTCGGTGGCCGGCGCCGCGCTCGTCGCCACCGGAGTGATCACGCTCGCGGTGCGGCTCCCCGGACTCTGGAACATCGGCGAGTCCCGGATGGATGCCCGGTTCGCCGACGAACTCCGCACCCGCGCCCTGCTCTGCGCCTTCGTGTCGCTCGCGGCGGGCATCGCGCTGATCATCACCGCGGCGGCCGGTCGCCGGGCACCGCACGACTTCTCCGAAGGCACCCCGGCCCGGCCGGGGCAGGGCGCGGGCTTGATCGCCTTCCTGTGCCTCGGTGCGGCGGGAGCGGTCACGATCGCCTGGGAGATCCGCCAGGCGATGCGGTTTTCCGACCTCTACCCCGACTGGTACCTGGGCGGGGACCGGGTCTTCCAGGAGCTGATCGACCCGCCGCCCGGCTGGTTCATGGCGGTCCTGGCTTTGCTCTGCCTGTTCGCGGCCACGAGCGCGCTGTTCCGTGCCGTGCACGCCCGGCCGTTCGGCCTGATCGCCGCCGTGCTGCTGCTGGGCGGCGGGGCACTGGGCGTGGCCCGCTCGGTGCACTACGAGATGCTGGACCGCTTCGCCGATCTGCCGGTCGAGAACCAGCTCATCGTGCTGACCGGGTTCTTCGAGGTGTTCGCCGGCGCCGTGGTGCTGCTGGCGCTGGCCCGGCCGGGCCCGGCCGCACCCCCTGCCCTGCCCGGGCAGGGCTACGGGCAGGGGTACGGCTATCCGCAGCCCGGCGTCTACGGGCCGCCGCCCCCGTCCCAGCCGCCGCCCGGCTGGTGACGGGGAGGGCTCAGGGCCTAGCCGGGCAGCCCCAATGACCGCTTCAGGAAGTCGACCTGGAGCAGCAGCAGATTCTCCGCCACCTGCTCCTGCGGTGTCATGTGCGTCACCCCGCTGAGCGGCAGCACCTCGTGCGGGCGCCCGGCGGAGAGCAGTGCCGACGACAGCCGGAGCGTGTGCGCGACCACCACGTTGTCGTCCGCGAGACCGTGGACGATCAACATCGGCCGCACCTGGTCGGCGGCCTCCGAGAGCCCCTCGTCCGTGATCACCGAGTTGTGCGCGTACACCTCGGGCTGCTTCGCGGGGTCCCCGAGATAGCGCTCGGTGTAGTGGGTGTCGTACAGCCGCTGGTCGGTCACCGGGGCGCCGACCACCGCCGCGTGGAAGACATCCGGCCGACGCGTCACGGCCAGGGCCGCCAGATATCCGCCGAACGACCAGCCGCGGATCGCGACCTTGCCGAGGTCCAGCGGGAACCGTCCGGCGAGCGCCTGCAACGCCTCGACCTGGTCGTCCACGGAGAGCACCAGGTTGTTCTTGACCGCCTTCTCCCAGCCCGGTGAACGCCCCGGTGTGCCCCGGCCGTCCGCGACCACGACGGCGAAGCCCTGGTTCGCGAACCACTGCGAAGTCAGATGCGGATTGTGCGCGGCGACCACCCGGCGGCCGTGCGGTCCGCCGTACGGATCCATCAGTACCGGAAGCGGGCCGTCCGACTCGTTGTAGCCCTCGGGGAGCAGCACGGCGCACGGAATTCGCCGTGCGCCCCCCTCGGTGAGGTGCACCCGGGCGGAGAGCACCGGCTCCTCGGCATGGCTCGCCACGGTGGTGATCCGCTTGCCGTCCCGGAACACCTCGGCCCGGGCCCCCGGCCGCTCCGGGGAGTGGGTGACCAGCACGGTCACTCCGCCCGCGCGGACCGCCGAGTGCAGCCCGGCACCCTCGGAGACCCGCTCGACGCCCAGCTCGTTGACCCGGTAGACGTGGCTCTCGCCGATCTCCGGTTCCGCCGCCTCCTCACCGGCCGAGGCCGACACCAGGATGTCCGACTCACCGATGTCCAGCACCGCCTGGAGCTGCAACTGCGCTCCGGTCAGCAGCCGGTCGCCGACCGCGAGCACCCGCGCCCCGCCCTCGTCGGCGATCCGCACGAGCCGGCCGTCCGGCGCCCAGGCGGGTACACCGGGGAAGATTTCCAGCCATACCGGGTCCTCGTCGGCATGCACCGTCCGCGTCGAACCGGTCTCGGTGTCCACCGCGAGGAAGAGGTGGCTCTGCTGGTCGCGGGACTGCACCAGCAGCAGCGGCGCCCCGGCCGACGACCAGTGCACCTGGGCCAGATAGGGGTGGCGCGACCGGTCCCAGACCACTTCGGTACGGGCGCCGTCCAGGCCCAGCACGAAGAGCCGCACCTCGGCGTTGGGCGTCCCCGCCGCCGGGTAGGCGACCTCGGCGGGCCTGCGCTCCGGATGCGCGGGGTCCGCGATCCACCACCGCTGTACGGGGCTTTCGTCGACCCGGGCGACCAGCAGCCGGTCCGACTCGGGCGACCACCAGAAGCCCCGCGAACGCTGCATCTCCTCGGCCGCGATGAACTCCGCGAGACCGTACGAGACATCGTCCCCGTCCGGCTCGGCGAGCGCCCGGTACCCGTCGCCCTCCGCGCCCACGACGCGCAGCGCGCCCTTGGACACATATGCGATGTGTCGTCCGTCCGGTGACGGCCTCGGGTCGATCACCGGGCCCGGAACCGGCAGCGCTCGCGCCGTACCCGCCCGCAGTTCGGCGACGTACACCTTCCCGGAGAGCGCGAAGGCGGCCAACTCCGCCGCCGCGTCGACCGCGTAGCCGACGATCCCCGAGGACCCCTCGCGGCTGCGCTCGCGCCGGGCCCGCTCCTGCGCCGACAGCCGCTCCGCCGAACCGCCCAGCAGGGCCCCGGGATCGGCCACCACGCGTTCCTTCGGGGTCCCGTCCTTCGGCAGGTCCAGCACCCACAGCCGGCCCGAACGGTCCGTGCCGGAGCCCGACCGAAGGAAGATCACCCGCTCTCCGTCGGGTGAAACGGTGAACGACCGGGGGGCGCCGAGGGTGAATCGCATGGTCCTGGCGTGCTGACGGGGAAAGGAGATCTGCTGCGAAGTCATGTGCCGAACCTAGCCCCCGACCGCCCGGTCGTGCGCCCCTCGTGCTGCTGTGCCCCGATCAATGCGTTGGCACGGATAGTTATGATCCGTAGCGCTCGGTGGGTATGAACCTGCTGGCTCCATGTGTGCTGCCCGTCCCGACCGTACTGATGGAGGTGAACCGCCGTGGCACTCTCGATTTCGGCGGTGGTGCTGCTGGCGATCGTCGTCTTCCTGCTGATCCGGAAATCCGGACTGAAGGGCGGACATGCGGTGGTCTGCGCACTGCTCGGTTTCTATCTCGCCAGCTCGTCGATCGCGCCGAGCATCTCGAACCTGACCACGAATGTGGCGGGCATGATCGGAAGCCTCAAGTTCTGAGGTCGGCTCGTCGGCGGCAGGTGCACGGGCGGTGATCGGTGCGCCCGGCTCGTAGGGTGGTCCCCATGACGGACCATCCCGCCCGGCGTCTCCTCCTGGTGCACGCGCACCCCGACGACGAGTCGATCAACAACGGCGCCACCATGGCCAGGTACGCGGCCGAGGGTGCCCAGGTCACCCTGGTGACCTGCACACTCGGCGAGGAGGGCGAGGTCATCCCGCCCTCGCTCGCCCATCTCGCGGCCGACCGGGACGACACCCTGGGCCCGTACCGCCGGGGCGAACTCGCCGCGGCGATGAAGGAGCTGGGGGTCACCGACCACCGGCTCCTCGGCGGCCCCGGCCGCTTCCGCGACTCCGGAATGATGGGCGCCGAGCAGAACCACCGCCCCGGCGCCTTCTGGGCCGCCGACGTGGACGACGCCGCCGGACACCTGGTGGAGGTGATCCGCTCGGTGCGCCCGCAGGTCCTCGTCACCTACGACCCCGACGGCGGCTACGGACACCCCGACCACATCCAGGCGCACCGCGTCGCGATGCGCGCCGCGGACCTCGCCGCCGATCCCGGCTACCGCGCCGGGTCCGGCGCCCCGCACGCCGTCGCCAAGATCTACTGGAACCGGGTGCCGCGCACGGTCGCCGAGGAGGGCTTCGCCCGCCTCCGGGACACGGCGCCGGACGCCTTCCCGGGCATCGCCGCCATCGACGACGTACCGGGCGTGGTCGACGACTCCAGGATCACCGCACAGATCGACGGCTCGGCCCATGCCGCCGCCAAGAGCGCAGCGATGCGGGCCCACGCCACCCAGATCGCCGTGGACGGCCCCTTCTTCGCCCTCTCCAACGACCTCGGCCAGCCCGTCTTCACCACCGAGTACTACGAGTTGGTGCGCGGCGACTCCGGAGCCCCCCGAGGGGCCCGGGAGGACGACCTGTTCGCGGGCGTGGCGGGAGCGGAGCGATGAGCGGCGGCAAGCAGCGCGCACCGCGCCCCGGGTCCCCCTCGGGCGGCGGCGCGGCCACCGGCCTCGCCGCGCCCCTCAACCCCGGGCGGATCGCCGCCCATGCGGGCCTCGCCGTCCTGGGCGCGCTCGTCGGGATCGCCGGGGCGCTCGTCCAAGCCGCTTGGTTCCCCGCCGGATTGCTGCTCGCACTGGTGGCGGCCGCCGGGCTCTTCTGGGGCGGACGCCTGGTCTTCGGTACCCAGCTCGGCGCCCTGGCACCCGCTGCGGGCTGGCTGATTTCGATCGTCGTTCTGCTGGGCGGACGCCCGGAAGGCGACTATGTCTTCGGTGACGAACTCGGCCTCACCCTCTTCATGCTGGGCGGGATGGCCGTCGCTGTGATCTGTGCCACCATGTCGCGGTCGCCCCAACCGGGCGCCGACAGCGGCCGACCTGGCAAGTAATGTGCCACGTCGGATCCCGTAATGCCCCTTGTCCGTTCGGTGGTCGCACAGCCGTTTCCCCCGGTCGCGGGGTGTCCGTCGGCGGCGGCCAGTATGGTGGTTCGCGCGCCGAGCCGTCCCCTGGCCTGCGGCATGGGGGAAGTACGGGCGGCGGAGCCAATCGGGAGAACCTGCTTTGAGTCGTGAAACTGACAGTTCGTCCTCCGGGCCCCAGGGGCGCGGAGGAGCCGCGTACCCCTCGGGGACGCCGCCGTACGGATCCCGCCAGTATCCGTCGCTGCACCCTTCGCAGGATGCCCCGGAGGGGGCCCCGGAGCCTGCGGACCCGTCCCGGTCCGAGGAGCCGAGGACCGAGACGACGCTGACGACGCGCATCCGGATCAACATTCCGGGCTCGCGCCCCATCCCGCCCGTTGTCATGCGTACGCCCATGGGCGACTCCGACAACGCCGACGCCGAGCGCACGGGCAGCATCCCGCGCCCCGGTTCGCCCGCGGCGGACGGTGCGCCGGCCGCGTCCGACGCCGCGCCGGCCGCCGAGGCCCGGACCGATTCCGCGCCCGCGGAACCGGCTGCCGAGAAGCCGGCCAGGGAGAAGGGCGGCAGCGACTGGTTCGCCCCGCGCAAGCCCCCCACGAACACCTCGGTGGCCGCGGGCGGTGCGCCCGTCGGCGGTAAGCCCGCCGGCAGCCCGGCCGGTGGCGGTACGCCCGGTGGCGCCGAAGGCCCCAGGGGGGCCGCGCCCACCCCGCCCCGCGCCGATCTGCCGTACTTCTCGGACGGCCCGCAGCGCACCGGCGATCAGGGTGCACCCCGCCCCGACGACTTCGGCCCCGGTGGGCCCGCGTCCGGCGGCTCGCGCCCCACGCCGAACCTCGGAGTACGCACCCCCGGCCCCGCCGGACCCACCACGGGCCCGGCCACCGGCACTTCGTCCCTGACGCCGAACCTCGGTGGACCGGGCGGCTCCGGCCCCGGCGCCGCCGGCGGCCCGCCGCGGATGTCCGACGACACCGCGGTGCTGACACCGCAGTTCGCGGCCCCGGCCCCCGCCGGTCCCGGCGGCAACGTCTCCGGTGACACGCTCACCAGCGGCATCCCCGTCGTTCCGCCGGAGCACCGGTCGCCGTCCCTGTTCCCGGGCGGCCCCGGTCCCGGCGCGTCGGCGGGCGGGCACCCCGATCCGGCGTCCCGTGTCCCGGACGACCCGATGGGCACCGGACCGGCGGGCCCCGGCGGCCCCTCCGCCGCGTCGCCCGCACCGGCCCCCCGCCCCGCACCGTCGCCCGCACCCGCGCCCGCGAAGAAGCAGGGCCGCTCCAAGCTGGTCCTCCTCGGCGCCGGTGTCGTCGCGCTGCTCGGTGTCGCGTACGGCGCCGGGCTGCTGATGAACCACTCGGACGTCCCCAAGGGCACCACAGTCCTCGGCGTCGACATCGGCGGCGGCACGAAGGAGGAGGGCGTCGCCAAGCTGGACGCGGCCCTCGGCAAGCGCGCCCTGGCCCCCCTCCAGCTGTCCGTGGACGGCAAGAAGACCCAGCTCGCGCCGGACAAGGCCGGGCTCGCCCTGGACAGCCAGGAAACCGTGCGCTCGGCGGCGGGCAGCGACTACAACCCGGTCTCCGTCATCGGCTCCCTGTTCGGTGGCGAGCGCGCCGTCGACCCGGTGATCCCGGTCGACGAGGAGAAGCTCGGCGTCGCGCTGACGGACCTGGCGGGCGCCTCCGGCTCGGCCAACGACGGCACGATCAGGTTCGAGCCGGGCAAGGCCGTCGCCGTACCCGGGAAGTCCGGCCAGACGCTGGACGTCAACCAGTCGATGACCTCGGTGCGCGACGCGTACCGCGCCCAGGTGCAGACCGGCCGGACGAAGGTCGTCCAACTGCCCGTCACCACCCGCGAACCCACCATCGGCCAGGCCGAACTGGACCGGGCCATGAAGGAGTTCGCGAAGCCCGCGATGTCCGGTCTGGTCACCATCAAGGCGGGTGCCAAGCAGATCCAGTTCGGCCCGGCCAGGTCGCTGCCGCAGATCCTCTCGATGGTCCCGGTCGACGGCCGGCTGGTCGAGCGCTACGACAAGAAGGCCATCGAGACCCTCTGTGACGGCGTCTTCGACGGCATCATGATCACCAAGGGTGACGGCAAGAAGCACCAGCTCAGCGCGGACGACGTGGCACACGCCATGCAGACCGCGCTGCTCGGGAAGACCCCTGCCGAGCGGACCGCCACCATCAGCCTCAACGGCAACGGCTGACCGCCGGCCGCGGCGAACCGCATCCCACGCCCGCCCCCGACCGGACCACCGGCCGGGGGCGGCGCCGTATCCGGAAACTGTCCCCCCGCAGCGGCGTCATACGCACGGCATGACATCTGTCATCCCGTTTCCACGACCGGCGGCCCTGCCGCGGGCACCCCGCCCTCCGCCACGCTGGACGCATGACAACGACAGCCGCCGAGGCCACCGGGGCGAAGACCGCCGCGGTCCGCTTCGATCAGGTCAGCAAGGCATACGGAGCGGTACGCGCCGTCGACGGGCTCACCCTCGACCTGCACCCCGGCCAGACCGTGGCGCTGCTCGGCCCCAACGGTGCCGGGAAGTCCTCCACTCTGGACCTGCTGCTGGGCCTGCGCACCGCCGACTCCGGTTCGGTCCAGGTGTTCGGCACGACCCCGCAGAACGCCATCGCCGCGGGCCGCGTCGGCGCGATGCTGCAGACCGGCGGCCTGATGGAGGACGTCACGGTCAAGGAACTGGTCGGCCTCGCCTGCGATCTGCACCCCAGGCCCTTCCCGGCGGCGGAGGTGCTGTCCCGCGCCGGTATCGCGCAGATCGCCGACCGGATGGTCAACAAGCTCTCCGGCGGCCAGGAACAGCGCGTCCGCTTCGCGCTGGCCACCGCGGGCGCCAATGACCTGATCGTGCTCGACGAGCCGACCACCGGCATGGACGTCACCGCCCGTCAGGCCTTCTGGGCCACCATGCGCGAGCAGGCCGAGCAGGGCCGTACCGTTCTGTTCGCCACCCACTACCTCGAAGAGGCCGACGCGATCGCCGACCGTGTCCTCGTCCTCCACAAGGGCAGGCTGCTCGCCGACGGCACCGCCGCCGAGATCAAGGCGAAGGCCGGGGCCCGCCGGATCTCCTTCGAGCTGGAGGGCCCGGTCGACGAAGCGGCCCTGCGCGGCCTGCCGTTCCTCGCCACGCTCGACCTCACCGGCAACCGGGTCCGGATCCAGTCGCACGACGCCGACGCGACCGTCCACGCCGTCTACGGACTCGGCCTCCACCCGCGCGAGCTCGAAGTCGCGGGACTCGGCCTGGAGCAGGCCTTCGTCGCCATCACCGAGGCCGAGGAGGCCAGGACCGCATGCTGAAATTCTTCTCCTGGGCCCTGATCAGGCTCGAAGTCACCCGCACCCTGCGGAACAAGAAGTTCATGTTCTTCTCGGTCATCTACCCGTCGGTGATCTACCTCCTCATCTCCGGGACCCAGAACACCACCGGCCGCATCCCGCACACCGATCTCACCTTCCAGGCCTTCTTCATGGTCTCGATGGCCTCCTTCGGAGCGCTGACCGCCGTCCTCATGGGCAACAGCGAACGCATCGCCAAGGAGCGCGAGAAGGGCTGGGTCCGCCAGCTGCGGCTGACCGCACTGCCCAGCCGAGGCTACGTCCTGGCGAAGATCGCAAGCGCGGCGATGGTCACGCTGCCCTGCATCGTGGTGGTCTTCCTGGTCGCCGCCGTCGTCAAGCAGGTACGGATGGAGACCTGGCAGTGGTTCGCGCTGGCCGGGGTCATCTGGGCCGGTTCGCTGGTCTTCGCCGCGCTCGGGGTCGCCATCGGCTACCTCGCCAGTGGGGACGCGGTCCGCCCGCTCACCATGATCATCTACTTCGGGCTCTCCATCCTCGGCGGCCTGTGGATGCCCAGCGCGACCTTCCCGCAGTGGCTCCAGAACGTCTCCGAGTGGCTGCCCACACACGCTTACGCTTCTCTCGGCCAGGCGATCGAGATGGGCGGTTCGCCGCACACCGAGGACGTCGCCATCCTCTGCGCCTACTTCCTGGTCTTCGCGGGCGGCGCGGCCTGGCTCTACCGGAAGGACACCCTGAAGGCGTGAACGACGACGAGACGTCCGAGGGCGTCGGAAGCCCGCCCACGAACCGCAGGCAGGTCTGGATCAAGCTGTTCTGGATCGGTATCTGGCTCGCGTTCATGAGCGCCCCGGTCAAGGATCTGGCCGACGGCAACCACACCCGCTGGGCGACGGCGCTCGGCTCGCTCGGCCTGCTGACCTTCGTCGGGGCCTACCTGCTCCTGGTCTTCCGCCACACGGCCAAGCCCCTGGACCGCCGTCTCGTCCACTCCGCGATCGCCTTCCTCGGCATCCTCTCCGTCACCCTCACCCTGACGCTCGGCACCGCGTGGCTGGTCCTCTTCGTGTACGTGGCGGTCTCCGTCGGCGCCACCCTGCCGCTGCGGACGGCCCGTTGGCTCATCCCCGTCGTCACGGCGGTCCTGGTCGTCATCGGCCTGACCGGCGACCACCCCCGCGAGGTCATCACCGCGCTGATCTTTCCGGCGCTGCTCGGCGGGTTCTCGATGACCGGCGTACGGCAGCTGATCCGTACGACGATCGAGCTGCGCGAGGCCCGCGCCACCGTCGCCCAGCTCGCCGCCAACGAGGAACGGCTCAGGCTCGCCCGCGATCTGCACGACCTGCTCGGCCACTCACTCTCCCTGATCACGCTCAAGAGCGAGCTGGCCGGCCGGATGCTCCCCGGCCACCCGGAACAGGCGGCCGCCCAGGTCGCGGACATCGAACAGGTCAGCCGCCAGGCCCTGATCGACGTACGCAGCGCGGTCACCGGCTACCGCCGCCCGACCCTGCCCGGTGAACTCGCGGGCGCCCGCACCGCACTCGCCGCCGCGGGCATCACCGCCGACGTCCCGGCCGAGGCCCCCGACGACCTCCCCGAGAAGCCGGAGGAGGTGCTCGCCTGGGCGCTGCGGGAGGCCGTCACCAACGTCGTGCGCCACAGCGGGGCCCGCCACTGCACGGTCACCCTCGCCCCGCGCCAGACCCTGGACGGCAGGGTCCTCGAACTCACCGTCTCGGACGACGGCGTCGGCCCCTCGGGCACGAAGCCGGGCAACGGCCTCACCGGCATCGGCGAACGCCTCGCCGCGGTCGACGGCACGCTGATGACGTCGGCCGGCAAGGCCGGTTCGGGTTCGGGCAAAGGCTTCACCCTGGCCCTGACCGTTCCGCTCGATTCCGGCCTAGGATCCACGGAATGAGCATGATCAGACTCCTCCTCGCCGAGGACCAGTCCATGGTGCGCGAGGCCCTCGCGGCCCTTCTCGGCCTGGAACCCGACATCGAGGTGGTGGCCCAGGTCGCCCGCGGGGACGAGGCGCTGTCCGCCGCTCACGCGCACGACGTCGACGTGGCGCTCCTGGACATCGAGATGCCGGGCATGACGGGCATCGACGCGGCGGCGGTCCTGCGGCGCGAACTCCCGGCCGTGAAGGTCGTCGTCGTCACCACCTTCGGCCGCCCCGGCTATCTGCGCCGGGCGATGGAATCGGGCGCCGACGCCTTCCTGGTGAAGGACGCCCCCGCCTCCGAACTGGCCGCGGCGGTACGGAAGGTGCTCGCCGGGGAACGCGTCATCGACCCCACGCTCGCGGCAGCGGCCCTCGCAGACGGGGCGAGCCCGCTCACCGACCGCGAACGCGACGTGCTGCGGGTGGCGGCGGACGGCTCCACCAACGCGGAGATCGCGGCCGCCCTCCACCTCTCCCAGGGGACGGTCCGCAACTACCTCTCCATGGCCATCCAGAAACTGGCGGCCCGCAACCGCGCGGAGGCGGTCCGCATCGCGCGGGAGAAGGGCTGGCTGTAGCACTCGGTCACGCGCGGCCCGGCGGCCGGCGTACGGACTGGTCCTGGTGCGGCCTGATCACGCACACCCCGCACAACTCCCTGATGCGGCACCGAAGAAGTCGCTACGGTGGAGCCGTCTCCATGCCGCGAGCGATGAGGAGTGGGTGGATGAGGGGTCGGGAACTGCTGGTCGCCGGCATCGCGTTGATGACCGCGTGCGGCGCACTCACCGCCTGCTCGTCCGACGAGCCGTCGCCGCCTCCGCCACGCCCCTCCGGTATCGCGCAGATCAAACCGTGCGACTTCTTCACCCAGGACGAACTCGACGAGTACGAGCTCCATGACCCCGCGCCGCTCACCCCTCCGGCGGTCGGCTGCATGTGGCAGGGCTCGAAGTTCTTCGAGGACGCGAGCACCGTCCTGGTCCTGACGCTCCAGGACCGGGCCGCCGACAAGGAGTTGGCGGACCTCGGTTCGGCCTCCGGGGCGAGGATCTCCGAGCGGCCGGCCGTCGACGGCCGCCGGGTCTGGCGGGACACGACGCCCGGCAAGGACGTCAAGTGCGGGCTGATCTTCGAGATCGACGGCTCTTCGTCCGCCGAGCTGGAGCTGTCGGAATTCCTGGGTGTCTCCGACGTCGAACCCACCCAGCAGGATCTCTGCAAGGGCCTCGACGAACTCGCCCCACGGGTCGAGGGGAAGCTGCCCGCCGTCCGTACCTGACGCGGGCCGGGCTGTCGGGAAGGATCATGCGCCGGGGGATGCGCTCTCACGCGCGGAACTCCCGGCCCTCATCCGTTCGGCTGCGGAGGTCTACGAGCATGAAGCGCACTGAGCACATCGTTCCGGACGCCTCGGTCCTGCGTGCGTGGCGCAAGTCCAGCCGCAGCGACGCCAGCAGCGGCGACTGCCTCGAAGTGAACGACTCCTGCACCGCGTGCGTCCCCGTCCGCGACAGCAAGAACCCGAATGGTCCGGCCGTCGTCTTTGCCGCCTCGGCGCCTGGACGCCGTTCGTCGCGGTGGTCAAGGGCGGCCGCCTGGTGTGACGGCGTACGTGCGGGGGCCGAGCGGCCCCCGCACGCTTCCAGTCCGTCAGTCCGTCAGTCCGTCAGCGTCTCGCTGAAGCGGGACGGGCCGGTCGGGGCACCGATCGTGGCCGCGCCGAACGAGACGGAACCCTTGGCGACGACGCCGGTGGCGTCCGTACCGAAGATCCACAGGGCGCCCCTGCCGCTGTTCTCCGTCGGGGCGCCGACCACCATCTCCGTGCGGCCCTTGCCGTCGTAGTCGCCCAGCGCGACGGCCTTGCCGAACTGGTCGCCCTCCTCGGCGACCCCCGGAACCCCGGCCGTGTACTGGCCGAACTCCTTGGAACCCGCACCGCTCACGCCCTTGGGGCCGCCCTTGAACACCAGGACCCGGCCGGCGTCGAAGATGCCGTTGATCCGCTCTCTCGGCAGGCCCGTGGCGATGTCGGGGTAGCCGTCGCCGTTCGTGTCGCCCAGTGCCAGGCTGTAGCCCATTTGGTCGTGGAACTCGGCCGTGCCCGAGACGCCTTCGGTGTCCTGGTTGATCCAGACGGGCTTGCGGGCGGTGCTCTGTCCCTTGGGGCCGCCGTATGAGACGAAGAGCGCGCCGCCCTTCTTCACCGGGGTGTCCACCTGCGACCATTCGTCGCCGCGCCCGATCACGATGTCCCCGTGGCCGTCCTTGTCCAGGTCGGCGATGCCCACGGCGGTGCCGCCGACACCGGCGCCGTCCGCGTCCTTGATCTCGACCGGGGCGGCGAAACCGGTGCGGCTGCCCTTCAGCAGGTACGTGTGCTGCTCCCACGGGTCGCCCGGACCGAAGCCGAGGATCACCAGATCGCCCACGCCGTCGCCGGTCACGTCACCGACGGCGATCTCCGAGGTGTCGAGCACGGCGGTGCCGTCCACCGAGAACGAACTGACCCGGCTCCACTGGCCGGTGCGGCCGATCGGACCGTGCAGGACGTGGCCGCCGCGCCGTACGTCGCCCACCGCGATGTCGGTGATGCCGTCACCGTCCACATCGCCCACGTCCAGGTCGCCGGTGGCGTCGCCCTGGTCGCCGGGAACGGGCTTCAGGACCGTGGCGTTCTTCGAAAGGCCGGACGCGCCACCCCAGTTGACGGCCAGCACCGTGCCCCGGTCGCCGTCGGGAATGGTCGCCCAGAGACGGCCGACGAGATCGGCGTAACCGTCGTTGTTCAGGTCGGCGCTGCGCAGGTTCGTACCGTAGCGGGCGTCCCCCGGGTTGTTGATGCCCGAGCGGTCCGGCCAGGTCAGCACCTGCTTGCGGGCGGAGGACAGGCCGCCGGGGCCGCCGAAGAGAACGCTCACGGCACCCGCGCCGCCCTCCGTGTTGCCGAGGGCGGCCATGGGGGCGCCCACGGCGACGTCCGGGTAGCCGTCGCCGTTGAAGTCGTCGTGCAGCCGCTTGCTGCTCGGCGCGCTCGCGGCGGGGGCGGACGACTTCGTGGCGGCCTGGCCGGCGGGTGCCGCGATGGCCCCGGCGACCAGGACGATGCCGGTTGCGATCGCCAGGCGGCGACGGTGGGTGAGAGCAGGCACGGCGGTCAACTCCGTTGTCCGGGATACAGATTGAGGCGGTAGGGACACAGGTTCCGTACCGCCTCGTACGACCGCTCGGTCCGGCGGATGGTTGTAGTACCCCGTCGACCGTGTGCCGGTGATCAGTCCTTCTTGAAGGTGTCGAGGTGGGCGAAGGCCACCACGTTGTCCTGATAGTCCTTGGAGGTCTTGTCGTAGGCACCCCCGCAGGTGATCAGGCGCAGCTGGGCGGAGTTGGTGTCGGCGTAGACCCGGTCGTCCGGAAACTTCGCCTTGCTGAACTGCTCGACGGAGTCGACCTCGAACGTGGCGACGGAGCCGTCCGCGCGGGTGATGTCGACCTTGGAGCCGGGCTTGAGGTACTGGAGCTGGAGGAACACGGCCGGGCCGGTCATCGTGTCGACGTGACCCGCCACGATCGCGGCACCGCGCTCGCCGGGGGTGGCGCCGTCCTTGAACCAGCCGACCAGGTTGCTGTCGTTGGGCGGCGGCGCGTTCAGCTGGCCGGTGGGGCCGATGGACAGGTCGGTGAAGGGTGCGTTGACGCCGATGGCCGGGATGCTCAGCCGCTTGGGGACGGAACGCGACATCGCCGGGCCGACGGCGGCCTTCGACGAGGTGACGGGATCGGGCGCGGCATGGGAGCCGAGGATCTCGGGGACGGCGGACGAGACGGCTGCGGGCGGGGCCGGCGCCTTGTCGTCGACCGGGGTGCCGAAGGAGTTGTAGATGAGGACCACGCCGAGCCCGGCTGTCACGGCGGGCCACATCAGGGCGCGGCCCAGTGTGGTTCGGGGAGCAGTCCGGGTGGGGGTGGAGCCGGTCGACTGCGGGGCGGCCATGGGAAGGTGCCTTTCGATTGTGCGTGTCGAGGAGGAGGGCGGGGGAGGGAGCAGAGAGGAGAGGAGGGGGGAAGAAGGAGAGCAGCGGCGGGGCCCGGTGCGGTGTGGTGCGGTCCAGGGCTTATCCGCGGCTTATCAGGGGGGAAACGCAGCCGCCGCGGCCGCCGCCCCGAGGGGCAGCGGCCGCGACAACGAAACGACCGGCTGGAGGTTCGGCCCGGTCAGGCCATCGCGCCACCCGTCGACCGGCGGCGGCGAGTGCCAGGGCGCGGCGGAGCTTCATGGTGACCTCGGGAGTCCGG
>NZ_JBEXPH010000083.1:0-36925 GCF_040611955.1 Streptomyces sp. NPDC006510
GGCCGTCGCCCCCGCCGCCCCCGCGGTGGAGGAGCAGGCCGAGGAGGAGCACGAGCCGGAGCACGAGGGCGACGCCGAGCACGAGGGCGAAGAGACGGACGAGTACGGGGACCGGCCCTCGCGCCGTCGCCGTCGCGGAGGCCGTCGCCGCCGTCGTGGCGAGGTCAGCGAGGGTGACGAGGCCGTGGAGCAGCTCGGCGACGAGGCCGCCGCCGAGCACGCCGAGGACGAGCAGGAGCGCGCCCAGGAGTCCGAGGAGGAGGACGAGGAGCACGAGGCGTCCGTCCCCGGATCGAGCAGCAGCCGTCGCCGTCGCCGCCGTCGTCGTCGCAGCGGGGATGTCTCCGCCGACGCCGACAACGGCACGGACGACCCGGAGCGCACGGTCGTCAAGGTCCGCGAGCCCCGCCGGAAGGAAGCCGAGCGCGAGCCCGGCACCGGCTTCGACGAGGTCCAGTCCATCAAGGGCTCGACTCGTATGGAGGCCAAGAAGCAGCGCCGCCGCGAGGGTCGCGAGCAGGGCCGCCGTCGCGTCCCGATCATCACCGAGGCCGAGTTCCTGGCCCGCCGTGAGGCCGTGGAGCGGGTCATGGTCGTCCGCCAGAACGGCGAGCGCACCCAGATCGGCGTCCTTGAGGACAACGTGCTCGTCGAGCACTACGTCAACAAGGAGCAGGCCACCAGCTACGTCGGCAACGTCTACCTGGGCAAGGTGCAGAACGTACTGCCGTCCATGGAGGCCGCCTTCGTCGACATCGGCAAGGGCCGCAACGCCGTGCTCTACGCCGGTGAGGTGAACTTCGAGGCGCTCGGCATGGCCCACGGGCCGCGCCGTATCGAGACCGCGCTCAAGTCCGGCCAGTCCGTCCTCGTCCAGGTGACCAAGGACCCGATCGGCCACAAGGGCGCCCGCCTGACCAGCCAGGTCTCGCTGCCCGGCCGTTACCTGGTCTATGTGCCCGAGGGCTCGATGACCGGCATCAGCCGCAAGCTGCCCGACACCGAGCGGGCCCGGCTGAAGACCATCCTCAAGAAGATCGTCCCCGAGGACGCGGGCGTCATCGTCCGCACCGCGGCGGAGGGCGCGAGCGAGGACGAGCTGAGCCGCGACGTCGAGCGGCTGCAGCAGCAGTGGGAGGACATCCAGAAGAAGTCGAAGAGCACCGGCAGCTCCAACGCGCCGACCCTGCTCTACGGCGAGCCGGACATGACCGTCCGGGTCGTCCGCGACATCTTCAACGAGGACTTCTCCAAGGTCATCGTCAGCGGCGACGACGCGTGGGAGACCATCCACGGATACGTCTCGCAGGTGGCGCCCGACCTGACGGACCGCCTGTCGCGGTGGACCTCCGAGGTCGACATCTTCGCGACGTACCGGATCGACGAGCAGCTGATGAAGGCGCTGGACCGGAAGGTCTATCTGCCGAGCGGCGGCTCGCTGGTGATCGACAAGACCGAGGCGATGGTCGTCGTCGACGTCAACACCGGCAAGTTCACCGGTCAGGGCGGCAACCTCGAAGAGACCGTCACCAAGAACAACCTGGAGGCGGCCGAGGAGATCGTGCGCCAGCTGCGGCTGCGCGACCTCGGAGGCATCGTCGTCGTCGACTTCATCGACATGGTGCTGGAGTCCAACCGGGACCTGGTGCTGCGGCGCCTGCTGGAGTGCCTGGGACGCGACCGTACGAAGCACCAGGTCGCCGAGGTCACGTCGCTCGGCCTGGTCCAGATGACCCGCAAGCGGGTCGGCCAGGGGCTGCTGGAGTCCTTCTCCGAGACCTGTGTCCACTGCAACGGACGCGGTGTGATCGTGCACATGGAGCAGCCGACCTCGGTGGGTGGCGGCGGCAACGGCAAGCGTTCCAAGAAGCGCGGCCGGGGCGGCGCGGACCACGAGCACGTGGCCGAGGCCGAAGCCGTGGCAGAGGTCGAGACCGAGGCCGAGGTGGCCGCCGAGGTGGCCGCCCCGGTGGCGCTGCCCGAGCCGGAGTTCGTGCCGGACGAGGAGCTGTACAGCAGCCCGGCCGAGGCCGAGGCGGTCGAGGCGGCCGAGGCGAAGGCCCCGGCCAAGAAGGCGGCCCGCAAGACCGCCAAGAAGGCCACCGCCAAGAAGGCAGCCACCAAGAAGACGGCTGCCAAGAAGACGGCTGCCAAGAAGACCGCCGCGAAGAAGACGACGGCCAAGAAGGCGGCAGCGAAGAAGACGGTCGCCGCCGAGCAGTCGCCGCAGCCCGCCGTCTCGGCCGACGCCGAGGCGTAGGCGCAGGCGACAGGGCGGCTCCACGGCCGGTGGGCCGCACTCCGACAGGGGTGTGGCCCACCGGCCGTTTCGGGTCCGCCGCGGGCCCCATGGCCGCGCCGACGGCGGTCCGGCGGCGGGAGTGCGGGCGGTCCGGCAGGAATGAATGGGGGAGCGGCGGGGAAGGACACAGGGCCCGGTTTGACCCTCCGGACGGCGGCCCGTAATCTTGCCCTTCGGCGTGTTTCCATGCGCCTGTCCCTGAGCAACCCCCTCCCTTCACAGGTGAGAGGCCGCTCGTCCATTCGGATCACCTCGGGCCCCGGCCCGTGTGAGCGGCTGGCATCAGGGGCTTCGTTCCGAGCGAGAGAGAGATCCGCGTGTACGCCATCGTGCGCAGCGGTGGCCGCCAGCACAAGGTTGCTGTCGGTGACATCGTTGAGGTTGACAAGATTTCCACTGCCCAGGTTGGCGACACGGTCGAGCTCTCGACCCTGCTCGTGGTCGACGGCGACGCCGTGACCAGCGACCCGTGGGTGCTGGCCGGGATCAAGGTTCAGGCCGAGGTCGTGGACCACCACAAGGGCGCGAAGATCGACATCCTTCGCTACAAGAACAAGACCGGCTACCGCCGTCGCCAGGGTCACCGTCAGCAGTACACGGCGATCAAGGTCACCGGTATCCCCGCGGCTGCGAAGTAAGGGACTGAGGAGACATGGCACACAAGAAGGGCGCATCGTCCACCCGGAACGGGCGCGATTCCAATGCTCAGCGGCTCGGCGTGAAGCGCTTCGGCGGTCAGGCCGTCAACGCCGGTGAGATCCTGGTCCGCCAGCGCGGCACCCACTTCCACCCGGGCACGGGCGTCGGCCGTGGCGGCGACGACACGCTGTTCGCACTCGCCGCCGGTGCGGTCGAGTTCGGCACGCACCGTGGCCGCAAGGTCGTGAACATCGTTCCGATCGCCGGCTGATTTTCGGCGCTCGTCGAGCGGTTTCTGCGGAGGCGGACCTCACTTCCCGTACGGGAAGCGGGTCCGCCTTTCGCGTGTTTCTCCCATGAGAGACGGCTTTCTCCTCTGTGGGGACAGCACGAGTGAGACATTTCTGCATGTATGTAACTGGAGGTTTCAACCATGACCACCTTCGTGGACCGCGTCGAGCTGCATGTCGCCGCGGGTAACGGGGGCCACGGCTGTGCCTCCGTACACCGTGAGAAGTTCAAGCCGCTCGGCGGTCCGGACGGCGGCAACGGCGGCCGCGGCGGCGATGTGACCCTGGTCGTCGACCAGGCCATCACCACGCTGCTCGACTACCACCACCACCCCCACCGCAAGGCCACCAACGGCCAGCCCGGCGCGGGCGACAACCGTTCCGGCAAGGACGGCCAGGACCTGGTCCTGCCGGTGCCCGACGGCACGGTCGTGCTCGACCGGAACGGCGAGGTGCTCGCCGACCTGGTCGGCCAGGGCACCACGTTCGTCGCCGGACAGGGCGGCCGCGGCGGCCTCGGCAACGCCGCGCTGGCCTCCGCCCGCCGCAAGGCCCCCGGCTTCGCGCTGCTCGGCGAGCCCGGCGAGGCCCGGGACATCGTCCTGGAGCTCAAGACCGTCGCCGACGTCGCACTGGTCGGCTACCCGAGCGCCGGCAAGTCCTCGCTGATCTCCGTGCTGTCGGCGGCCAAGCCGAAGATCGCCGACTACCCCTTCACGACCCTCGTCCCGAACCTCGGCGTGGTCACCGCGGGCAGCACCGTCTACACCGTCGCCGACGTCCCGGGCCTGATCCCGGGCGCCAGCCAGGGCCGCGGCCTCGGCCTGGAGTTCCTGCGCCACGTGGAGCGCTGCTCGGTGCTCGTGCACGTGCTGGACACCGCGACGCTGGAGTCCGACCGCGACCCGGTCTCCGACCTCGACACGATCGAGGAGGAGCTGAAGCAGTACGGCGGTCTGGAGGACCGGCCCCGCATCGTCGTCCTCAACAAGATCGACATCCCGGACGGCCAGGACCTCGCCGACATGATCCGCCCGGACCTGGAGGAGCGCGGCTACCGCGTCTTCGAGGTGTCAGCGGTCGCCCACACCGGCCTGAAGGAGCTCTCCTTCGCGCTCGCGGGCATCATCGCCGAGGCGCGGGCGGCCAAGCCGGTGGAGGCGGCGACCCGGATCGTCATCCGCCCGAAGGCCGTCGACGACGCGGGCTTCACCGTCACGCTGGAGGAGGACGGCATCTACCGGGTGCGCGGCGAGAAGCCGGAGCGCTGGGTGCGCCAGACCGACTTCAACAACGACGAGGCCGTCGGATACCTGGCCGACCGGCTCAACCGTCTCGGTGTCGAGGACGAACTGGTGAAGGCCGGTGCCCATGCGGGCGACGGCGTCGCCATCGGCGCCGAGGACAACGCGGTCGTCTTCGACTGGGAGCCGACCCTGGCGGCGGGCGCGGAGATGCTCGGCCGTCGTGGCGAGGACCACCGGCTCGAAGCACCGCGCCCGGCGGCGCAGCGCCGACGCGACCGTGAGGCGGAACGCGACGAGGTCCAGCGCGAGTTCGACGAGTTCAACCCCTTCTAGACCGCGCACCGGCCGCCGGACGGGCCTGTTCCGCAAGCCTGTCCGGCAGCCGTGCACGCTCTCCGCGTCATACGTATGGGGGAACCGAACCCGCTCAGGGGTGATTCATGCCGCTCACTCGTGTGGCGTCGATCACCTGGCCGGGAAGCGCCAATTCCGGTATTCGCCCTGATCGCAAGGCAACAAAAGGTTTCGTTACGGCATGCGGCGGCCGACGTCCACCTTGCGAGACGGTAACGGAGAGTGCAACCATCGCTGTATCTCCCAGCCCTCGCAAGGTAGGTCGTCTGTGTCTGCTCAGCACATAGCCAAAGCCCGAACCACAGCAGTCGTGCTCGCCGGTGGTACCGGCCAGCGCGTGGGTCTGTCCA
Source organism: Streptomyces sp. NPDC006510 (assembly GCF_040611955.1). NCBI lineage: Bacteria > Bacillati > Actinomycetota > Actinomycetes > Kitasatosporales > Streptomycetaceae > Streptomyces > Streptomyces sp. NPDC006510. The sequence goes on from NZ_JBEXPH010000083.1 coordinate 5,183, forward strand.
TTCCCAAGCAGCTGCTGAAGATCGCAGGCAAGGCCGTCATCGAGCACACGCTGTCGATCTTCCAGCAGGCCGACTCCATCGACGACGTCATCGTGCTGATGGCTTCGGGCTACGTGCCCGACGTGGAGAAGATCGTCGCCAAGGCCGGGCTCACCAAGGTCACCAAGGTGATCGAGGGCGGCTCCACGCGCAACGAGACCACCGAGCGCGCCATCGCGGCCCTCGGCGAGGGCCTGGCCGAGGGTGAGGACCGCAACGTCCTCTTCCACGACGCCGTGCGCCCGCTGCTCTCGCAGCGCGTCATCAAGGACTGCGTCGACGCACTCGACCGCTACCAGGCGGTCGACGTCGCCATCCCGTCCGCCGACACGATCATCGTGACCCGCACCCACGGCGGCGACGGCGAGTTCATCACCGACGTGCCCGACCGCTCCCGGCTGCGCCGCGGCCAGACGCCGCAGGCGTTCAAGCTCTCCACGATCCGCCGGGCCTACGAGGTCGCCGCGGGCGACCCCAACTTCCAGGCCACCGACGACTGCTCGGTCGTGCTCAAGTACCTCCCCGACGTACCGATCTACGTCGTGGCGGGCGACGAGTACAACATGAAGGTCACTCAGCCGGTCGACGTCTTCATCGCTGACAAGCTCTTCCAGTTGGCCTCCACGGCCGTTCCGCAGCCGACCGACGACGCCGCCTACCGCGAGCTGCTCACCGGCAAGACCCTCGTCGTCTTCGGCGGTTCGTACGGCATCGGCGCGGACATCGCGACGCTCGCCGAGTCCTACGGCGCCACCGTCTATGCCCTGGGCCGCTCCACCACCGGTACGCACGTGGAGAACCCGGAGCACATCGACGAAGCGCTCTCCAAGGCGTACGCCGACACCGGCCGGGTCGACTACGTGATCAACACCGCGGGTGTGCTCCGTATCGGCAAGCTGGCCGAGACGGACAGCGCGACCATCCAGGAAGCGCTGAACGTCAACTACCTGGCACCCGTGCAGATCGCCCGCGCCTCGTACAAGTACCTCGCCGAGACCAAGGGCCAGCTGCTGCTCTACACCTCCAGCAGCTACACCCGGGGCCGCGCGGAGTACAGCCTCTACTCGTCGACCAAGGCCGCCATGGTGAACCTCACCCAGGCGCTCTCGGACGAGTGGGCGGCCGACGGTGTGCGGGTGAACTGCGTGAACCCCGAGCGCACCGCAACCCCGATGCGCACCAAGGCGTTCGGCGACGAGCCCGCGGGCACGCTGCTCTCCTCCGAGGCGGTTGCCAGGACCTCGCTCGACGTCCTGCTCTCCGAGATGACCGGCCATGTCATCGACGTACGCCAGCAGGACCCGACCCGGGGCGCCTCCGAGGCATCCGGCTTCGAGCAGGCGCTTGCCGCTGTCCTGGACCGGCAGGCCGATGTGTAATACTGCTTGACAATCGACTATTCGGACCCCTGCAGTCGCCAAGCGCGAACCGCAGGGGTCCGAATTCGTGAAGCTCTGTCTTCACATTCCCCTCGTAAGGTAAAAAGTCGGCACCCTCGGGAGCGGTACTTCGTGATTTCGAAAGCCATGCGCTTGGCTCGGGTGGGCAGCGGTTCGGAGCTGGCCGCCGCGCTCCTGGTGGCTCTGGGGTTCCCGTGCATAATGCTCGCGGCAATAATCCCCAATCTCTGGTTCTTCGCCGCGGCCACCGCGGTCACCTATCTCGCGGACCGGTATCTGCACCACTGCGGCAGCTATCTGATCAACCGGCTCGCCGCAGTCCGGGCGGGGCTTTCGATCCGCTTCCTGGTCCGTCAGCTGCTGCTCATCCTGCTGCTCTCCCGCATGGGATACGGCGAGCAGACGCTCTTCTACGTGACGGTCGCCTGCCTCCTGGCCTTCTACGGACTCCAGGCGCCGCAGAGCGCGATGGTCACGCTGATCCGGCTCCGCCGCAAGCTTCCGGTGGTCACCCGCAACATCGACCTGGCGGCGGTGCGGATAGCGGACGCCCCGCCGCAGCGCCTGATGAGCCGGCCCGCGGAGAAGATGCTGCACCTGGACATCTTCGCGATGGTGGGCGTGCTGGTCGCCGTCGAGACCGGCAAGGCCGTCATCGCGTACATCGGCCTCGGCCTGACGCTCGTTCTCGCGGTCTGCTACCTGGCGGCGCTGCTGCCTTACGTCCGGCCGAGCCGGCTCGTACCGCCGGAGACCAAGGTCCTCAACGCGGTGGGCGACTGGCTCGCCGAGTACCGGCCGACCGTGATGCTGTACTTCTCCGGCTCCAAGGACTCCGCCTACCAGGTCAACATGTGGCTGGAGACGATGGCCCAGCTCGGCGGGCGGCCGATGATCCTGCTGCGTGAGCGCAACATCGTGCCGCAGCTCGCCACGACCTCGGTGCCGGTGCTCTGCGTGCCCGGCGGCGTGCACCTGATGAACCTGGACCTCTCGTCGGTGCGGGTCGCGCTCTACGCGGCCAACGTCGGCAAGAACATCCACCTGCTCCGGGTGCCGACCATGAAGCACGTCTTCATCGGACACGGCGACAGCGACAAGATCGCCAGCGTCAACCCGTACAGCAAGGTCTACGACGAGGTGTGGACCGCGGGCCGGGCCGGCCGCGACCGTTACGCGCTGGCCGACGTCGGGGTGCGCGACGAGGACATCGTGGAGGTGGGCCGCCCGCAGCTGGCCGCCATCCAGTCGTGGTCCGGTGCGCCGGGGAACCCGATCCCGACCGTGCTGTACGCCCCCACCTGGGAGGGCTGGGACGACAACCCGGGCAACACCTCGCTGCTGCTGGCCGGCGAGAACATCGTCAGGCGGCTGCTGGAGGCCGAGCAGCCGATCCGGCTGCTGTACAAGCCGCACCCCTTCACCGGTACCCGCAGCGCCAAGGCCAAGGCCGTGCACCTGCGCATCACCGCGATGATCGAGCAGGCCGCTGCCCAGCGCGTCACCGACCCCCGCTGGGCGGAGCAGTCGGCCGCGCTCCAGGGGGAGCAGGCCGAGGCGCGGGCCGAGCTGGCCCGTATCGAGGCACGGCTGGCCGAGCTGGCCGGCGGCGGTGGCCGCACTGCGCGGGACGAGGCGGAACTGTCCCGCGACTCGCTCGCCGACCCGGCGCGCGAGGCCGAGACGGCGAAGCTCAAGGACGAGTGGAACGCGGCGTCCTGGCGTGCGCAGGGCTGGTGGGAGCACCGGGTCATCACCGGCGCCCAGATGCGGCTGTACGACTGCTTCAACGAGTCGGACGCCATGGTCTCGGACATCTCCAGCGTGGTGTCCGACTTCATCGCGAGCGGCAAGCCGTACGCGGTCACGGACTCGGCCGAACTGGGCGAGGACGAGTTCCGCCGGCAGAACACCGCGGTACGCGCCGCGGTGATCCTGTCCAACTCGGCGACCGAGCTGGATGCCCTGCTCGCCGCAGTGACGGATCCGGCCGCGGACACCCTGGCGGATGCCAGGCGTGAGCTGAAGCAGTACCTCCTCGGCCCGGACGAGCCCACCTCGATCGTGCAGTTCGACACGGCCGTGACGGCGCTCGCGGCCAAGTCCGAGGCGCGGAACGCCGGAGTGGCGAAGAGCCTGGGTGAACCAGTGGGCGGCTGAGAAGTCAACCATTTGCATTACATGATCGGGTAAGGCCCGGCATAGCCCTCCAAGGGTTGTGCCGGGCCTTTGTGATGAGTGTCACCATTTGGCGGCGTGGCGCAGGACAACCAACGGACCGGGCTGACTGTCTTCTGTTTGTGTGAACGAGACGCAAATTCCTGACGTGACCGTTGTTGTCGGTGCATATGAGGCGATGCCCTATCTCATTCGCTGTCTCGAATCGGTGGAGGCGCAGACCATCGGCGCCGACCGGATCGAAATCGTCGCGGTCGACGACGGTTCCACCGACGGCACGGGCGAGTACCTGGAGGAATTCGCGGCGAGGTCGCAGGTCCCGACCAGAGTGATCAGACAGCAGAACTCCGGTGGTCCGAGCGGGCCGCGCAACGTGGGTCTGGGGCTGGCCCGCGGCCGTTACGTGTTCTTCCTGGACGCGGACGACTACTTCGGTGACGAGGCTCTGGAGCGGATGGTGGCCATGGCCGACCGGGCGGGCACCGATGTGGTGCTCGGCAAGGTGGTCGGTGTGAACCGGGGGGCGCCGCAGTCGATGTGGCGGGCCACCAAGGAGCGTGTCGACGTCTACAACTCCAAGGTCATTTACACCCTGAGCGCACAGAAGCTCTTCCGGCGTGAACTCCTGGAGCGTCTCTCCCTGCGATTCGACGAGAATCTCAGAACCGGCGAGGACGCCCTCTTCACGATGGAGGCATATCTGCGCGGCGCCGGGGTCTCGGTGATCTCCAATTACGTCTGCTATTACCTGGTGGGCCGTGACGACGGGAAGCACGTCACGAAGAGCGGTACCTATGAATGGCGCTTCGACTCGATGCGCGCCATGATGGCGCTCATTCACCGGATCGAGCCCGCGGGTCCGAAACGGGATTTCCTGATGGTCCGGCCCTTCACGGTGGGGATGCTCCAGCAGTTCGGCCCCGTCGTGCTGAAGGATTCGGAGGAAGTCCGGCGGCACAAGATGGAACTCGCGGCTCCGCTGATGGACACGTACTGGGACGACGGCGTGGCCCGGCTGATCAAGGTGTCCGAGCGGCTGCGTCTCGCCTGTGTGGCACAGGGCAGGATGGACCTGCTCATCGAGGTGGTGCGGTACATCCGGGCGAAGACGGTCCCGGACGTGGTCCGTTCGCGCAACGGTGACACGCTCTACCTCGCGTACCCGCACTTCCGCGACAGGTCGGCCGGCCTGGCCGACTCCAACTACCAGGTCACGGTGCCGGACTGGCACGACGGCAAGCGCATCGACCAGCCGAAGGTCGCCGCCCGCCGGGCCTCGCTGTCCCGGCGGGTGGCCCGCAGGATGCGTCGCGACATGAGGCGATGGAAGGAGCGGCTGACCGTGGAGTGACAGCCGCTTTTCCGCCAGGCGGGCCCGGAGTGCGCCCGCGGGGCGGATTCACCGAAGATCACACAGAGAAGCTCAGTAAAATCGTTCGGACGTCGCGCCCGCGACAGGACCGACAGATCACCATGGGGACTGGTCACGTGAAGGCTCTCGTACTATCCGGAGGGGCCGGCACCCGCCTGCGTCCCATCACACACACCTCGGCCAAGCAGCTGGTGCCCGTGGCGAACAAACCCGTGCTGTTCTACGGGCTGGAAGCCATCGCGGAAGCGGGCATCACCGAGGTCGGCATCATCGTGGGCGACACCGCGCCCGAGATCCGCGAGGCGGTCGGCGACGGTTCCGCGCTCGGTATCGAGGTCACGTACATCCCGCAGGACGAGCCGCTCGGCCTCGCCCACGCGGTGCTGATCGCCCGCGATTTCCTGGGGGACGACGACTTCGTCATGTACCTCGGCGACAACTTCATCGTCGGTGGGATCACCGGTCTGGTGGAGGCGTTCCGGGCGGACAAGCCCGACGCGCAGATCCTGCTGACGCAGGTGCCCAACCCGACCTCCTTCGGTGTCGCGGAGCTCGACGCCGACGGCCGGGTGGCGGCACTTGAGGAGAAGCCGAAGGAGCCCAAGAGCGATCTGGCACTCGTCGGCGTCTACCTCTTCACCCCCGCCATCCACGAGGCCGTCCGCTCGATCGAGCCGTCCTGGCGCGGCGAGCTGGAGATCACCCACGCCATCCAGTGGCTGATCGACCAGAAGCGCGACGTGCGCTCCACCACGATCCGCGGCTACTGGAAGGACACCGGCAACGTCACCGACATGCTGGAGGTCAACCGGACCGTCCTGGAGGCCGTCGAGCCGTTCCAGGAGGGCGCCGACGTCGACGAGGACAGCGAGATCATCGGCCGGGTGCGGATCGAGCCGGGCGCCAAGGTCAGCGGCAGCCGTATCGTCGGGCCCGTGATCATCGGCGCCCGTTCGGTGATCAGCGGTGCGTACGTGGGCCCGTTCACCTCGGTCTCGGAGGACGTCCGCATCGAGGACAGCGAGATCGAGTACTCCATCGTTCTGCGGGGCGCCTCCATCGCCGGTGTCCGCCGCGTCGAGGCGTCGCTCATCGGCCGTGACGTCGAAGTGACCCCCGCCCCCCGTTCCCCGTCCGCCCACCGACTCGTGCTCGGCGACCACAGCAAGGTGCAGATCTCTTCATGACCACCAACATCCTGGTGACCGGCGGTGCCGGCTTCATCGGCTCGCACTACGTCCGTACGGTGCTCGGCCCCGAGGGCCCCGGCGACATCGCCGTCACCGTGCTCGACAAGCTCACCTACGCGGGCAACCCGGCCAATCTCGACGAGGTGCGCGACCACCCCGGTTTCCGGTTCGTGCAGGGTGACATCTGCGACCCGGAGCTGGTCGCCAAGCTGATGGCCGAGCACGACCAGGTGGTGCACTTCGCCGCCGAGTCCCACGTGGACCGTTCCATCGACGGCGGCGCCGAGTTCGTCCGTACCAACGTCGTGGGCACCCACACCCTGATCCACGCCGCGCACCTGGCGGGCATCAAGACCTTCGTGCACATCTCCACCGACGAGGTCTACGGCTCGATCGACGAGGGCTCCTGGCCCGAGACCCACCCGCTCGCGCCCAACTCGCCGTACTCCGCGGCCAAGGCGTCCAGCGACCTGATCGCGCTCTCGTACCACCGCACCCACGGCCTCGACGTGCGGGTGACCCGTTGCTCCAACAACTACGGGCACCACCACTTCCCCGAGAAGGTCATCCCGCTGTTCGTCACCAACCTGCTGGACGGCAAGACGGTCCCGCTCTACGGCGACGGCGCCAACGTCCGCGACTGGCTGCACATCGACGACCACGTCCAGGGCATCGAGCTGGTCCGCACCAAGGGCCGGGCCGGCGAGGTCTACAACATCGGCGGCGGCACCGAGCTCTCCAACAAGGAGCTCACCGGCCTGCTGCTGGACGCCTGCGGCGCCGACTGGGACACCAGCGTCACCTACGTCGAGGACCGCAAGGGCCACGACCGCCGCTACTCGGTCGACTGCACCAAGATCCGCGAGGAGCTCGGCTACGAGCCCCGCAAGGACTTCCGCACCGGCCTCGCCGAGACCGTGCAGTGGTACCGCGACAACCGCGCCTGGTGGGAGCCGCTGAAGGACCGGGCCGCCCTGTGAGCGCCGTCTGGCTGGTCACCGGAGCCGCCGGGATGCTGGGCCGGGACGTCCTGGCCCGGCTCGCCGGTGAGGACGTCACCGCGGTCGCCGCGGACCGGGCGGCCGTGGACATCGCCGACCCCGAGTCGGTGCGGGCGGCCTTCGAGAAGCACCGCCCGGCCGTCGTGGTGAACTGCGCCGCCTGGACCGCGGTCGACGACGCGGAGTCCCAGGAGGACGCCGCGCTGCGGGTCAACGGCACGGGCCCCGGGGTCCTCGCCACGGCCTGCCGCGAACACGGCGCCGTCCTCCTCCAGGTCTCCACCGACTACGTCTTCGCCGGTGACGGCGAGAAGCCGTACGCCGAGGACGACCCGACCGGCCCGCGCAGCGCCTACGGCCGCACCAAACTGGCCGGCGAGCAGGCCGTGCTGAGCACCCTGCCGGAGACCGGCTATGTGGTCCGCACCGCCTGGCTGTACGGCGCGGGCGGTGGCAACTTCGTCCGTACGATGATCAAGCTGGAGGGCGTCAAGGACACCCTCGACGTGGTGGACGACCAGCGGGGTCAGCCCACCTGGACCGTCGATCTGGCCGACCGGCTGGTCCGGCTCGGGCAGGCCGCCCTCGCGGGCACCGCTCCCGCCGGTGTCTACCACGGCACCAGCGGCGGCGAGACGACCTGGTTCGGCTTCACCCGGGAGATCTTCCGGCTGCTCGGCACCGACCCGGAGCGGGTCCGCCCCACGACCAGTGAGGCCTTCGTGCGGCCGGCCCCCCGGCCCGCGTTCAGCGTGCTCGGCCACGACCGCTGGGCCGCGGCCGGGATCGAACCGGTGCGGGACTGGCGGGCGGCACTGGCGGAAGCATTTCCGGCACTTGTCGCCGCAGAGCGGCCATGATCATGAATTGATCATATAGGTGGTCAAATCTCGTCGAATTTCAAAGATATCCACAACGAAGGTTTACATCGGGGAGAACGCTTACATCAAAGTGCGGTCATGAGGTAACTTCGCCGGGAACCAGACCAGTTGGTTTCCTCCGAAGGGCAGCTCCACGTGAACCGCCACGACTTCCTGCGCCATCTGCACCGCGTCTACCGGCCTCGGAACTATCTGGAGATCGGGGTCAACGACGGCAGAAGCCTGGCCCTCTCGCGGGTCCCTTCCGTCGCCGTCGACCCCGCCTTCCGGGTCGTGACGGACATCAGCTGTGACGTCCACCTGGTCAGAGCGACGAGCGACGACTTCTTCGCCCGCAAGGACCCGCTGCTGCACCTGCGAAACGGCCGCAATCCGTTCCGCGCCCTGGCCCGCCGCGATCCGCTCAACCTCCTCGGCGGGGACCCGAAGCTGGAGCTCTCCTTCATCGACGGGATGCACCTCTTCGAGTACGCCCTGCGCGACTTCATGAACGTCGAGAAGCACTCACGCTGGTCGAGCGTGATCGTGCTGGACGACATGCTCCCGCGCGACGTCGACGAGGCGGCCCGCGACCGGCACACCAAGTACTGGACCGGCGATGTGTACAAGGTGGTGCAGGTACTGCGCCGCTACCGCCCCGACCTGGTGGTCGTCGAGGTGGACACCGAACCGACCGGCGTGGTCGCCGTGTTCGGCGCCGACCCGGAGAACAACGTCCTGAAGAACGCGTACGACAAGATCATCGAGGAGTTCGTCGTACCCGATCCGCAGGACGTGCCCGAAGAGGTCCTGGTACGCAAGAACGCCGTCCGGCCCGAGGCGCTGCTCCGCGCCGACTTCTGGCCTGCCCTGGCACGCGCCCGCAACCTGCACCGTCCGCGCTCGGCGTTCGCGCCGCTGCGCTCGCGCATCGAGGCAGTGACGGGCTGACGGCCCCGGACAACGCGAAGCCCCCATGATCCGTACGGACCACGGGGGCTTCGGCGTATCCGCCCGGACTCAGCCCCGGGCGCGCAGCTGCGCGTAGTACGCCTCGCACGCCTCGTACGAAGGCAGCAGGCCCTGTTCCTCGGCCTCGGCCAGCGAGGGCGCTGCGGCGTCCTTGTCGGACAGCAGCGGGGTGATCCCCTGCGGCCACTCGATGCCCAGCTCGGGGTCGAGCGGGTTGATGCCGTGCTCGCGGCCGGGCGCGTAACCCTCGGAGCACAGATAGGCGACCGAGGCGTCGTCCGTCAGCGCCATGAAGGCGTGGCCGAGGCCCTCGGCGAGGTAGACGGAGTGGTGGTCGACGTCGTCGAGCCGGACGGCCTCCCACTGCTTGTACGTGGGGGAGCCGACCCGGATGTCCACGATGACGTCGAGCACCGCGCCGCGCACGCACTTGACGTACTTCGCCTGGCTCGGCGGCACATCGGCGAAGTGCACCCCGCGCAGCGTCCCCCGGCTGGAGATGGAGAAGTTGGCCTGCGCCAGCCGCAGCGTGTGCCCGACGGCCTCGCTGAGCTCCGACGCCTTGAACCACTCGTGGAAGCTGCCGCGGCTGTCCGGGAAGACCTTGGGCTCATGCACCCAGGCCCCTGCGATGGAGAGCTGCCGCATGCGATCACGTCCTTGTTCTGTTGCTCGTGGCCGAAGCACTCGGCCGGTGTGTGCTGGTGGGAAGCGTACGGAGGTACGGGCGCGGGTCAGCCGGTGAGCCGGGCGGCGAGGCGACGCGCCCGCTTGCGGCTCTTGGCCGGGAGCCTGCGCACGATGGGACCGCCGACGGTGCGCAGCGCGCGGCGCAGCTTGGCCTTCCTGCGCCTGCCGACGATCCCCTGCATGATCTCGGCCTCGATCACGGGCAGGCTCTGGGAGACGGTGATCCGGCCGCCCTTGCCGACGGTGACCTCGCAGAGGTGGAACGCGGGGTTCTTGTCGCCGTCCAGCCGGACCGCGAGCTTCCAGGTGCCGGGCGCGACACCCGGCGCGCGGTCCGGCACGGTGAGGTGGGCCCGGCCGTCGACGGGGCGCAGCGTGGTGCGGAGCTGGTGGGCCGGACCGTCGGCGCCGTCCGCCGGGCTCAGGACCAGCGTGGTCGCGGAGGGCGCGGTGGCGGACGTGGTGAACAGATCCAGCCGCAGTTCGGTACGGCTGCCGGGGGAGCGCCGGACCGGACGGCCTTCGAGATATTCGGCCAGCCTCTTGGCACGGCGGGCCACATCAAGGGTGATGTTGCCGTGCGGGTCGGTGAAGTACGGGATGACGGCACGGGCCGGCGAACCCAGCGAGGCGGGCAGGCAGGCGGCGTCCACCTCCGGGGCGCGGTCGGCGCCGAGCCGGGCCTTGCGGACCAGACCGAGACCGCGCAGCGGCACCCAGACGTCCCAGAAGCCGCGCGACACCCGGCCGCGGCCCTTGACCGCCTCCGAGCCGATCTGGCCGGTGCCGTGCAGCACGACCTCGCAGACGTCGTCGCCGAGTTCCTCGGCCCGGGCGGTGAAGCTCGCGGGGAAGGACCACTCGACGGCGGTCTCACGGTTGCGCAGCGACAGCTCGGCGGAGAATCCGGCCATGTCGTCGGTGATGTCCAGCAGCTCGCCGTCCGGCAGCAGACCCTCGGTGATGTCGGGGTGCAGGAAGTAGCGCCCGTCGCGGCGCAGCAGCGTCAGCGGGGCCTGGTCCTCGCCGTGGACGAGGCGGCCGCTGATGGTGAGGTCGATCCTGCCGTCCGGCCGCCAGGCGAACTTCTCCAGACGGGCCGCCCCCTTGACCGACGCGGCGAACCGGGAGATCTTCACGAGGCCCTGGCGGTCGTCGTTGCGCAGCAGCGTGGAGCGCAGCCGGAGCACCGGGCCGAGCCCGTCGTGCACCCCGTCGTCCATGAAGTCCTTGGCCAGGTCCTGGACGGCGTCGCACATCTCGTCCAGGTACTCGGGGTCGTACTTGAGGACGGCGGGCTCGCTCAGCCGGCCGAGCATCTCGACGCGGTAGAAGCGGCGCAGCAGCATGTCCCGGAACTCACCGGGCTCGGTGTTGTCCACGACGACATCGAGGACCTCACGGAGGTTGCCGTAGTAGCCGGACGGGATGATCTTCGCGGATCCGGCGTTCTGGCCGTCGTCGCGCCGGGAGTAGTAGTAGCAGGTGTAGTTGCCGAGGATCGAGACGACCTTGGCGGGGAAGTACGCCTGCATCATGTAGAGCTGGTCCTCGAGCCGGCGCTTGCCCTCGGGGTAGGCGATGCCGTTCTCGCGGAGGAACTCCGTACGGAACATCTTGTGCGGCGTGAGGCTGTCGTACAGGGGCGCGTCGTGCAGGGTGCACTTCTCGCGGTTCTTCTTGAACACGCCGTGCGGGACGCCGCGGAAGTTGCTCGCCACCTTGCCGATGACGATGTCCGAGCCGTTGCGGTGGCCCATGTCGTACAGCCGCTGCAGGGCGCCGGACGCGAGGTAGTCGTCCTGGTCGACGAACTGGACGTACTCGCCCTTCGCCTCGGCCACACCGATGTTGCGGGGCTTTCCGGGCCAGCCGGAATTCGGGATGGTGATGACACGGAAATGCGGGTGCTCCCCGGCCAGCTTCTCGAGCCGCTCACGAGTGTCGTCGGTCGAGCCATCATTGACGAAGAGAACTTCGAATTCCCCTGCGGGGAGGGTCTGTCGCAGCAGCGAGTCGATGCAGGGGTCGATGTACTTGCCCGGGTTGTATACAGGAATGACGACACTTACTTTGACTGGCATTGCTGCTGTCCCATGTCTGTTAGAAGTCCCTCTGGCCGGCGGCGGATGCGGGGCCTGCACTGCTGAAAATGGGCATAGGAAGCCACCCGCCGTGCACCCTATCGGCTGTTAGATGGTCGAGAGGCCCCGATGGTTGCCTATCCAGACACAGCGTGATTCTGCCGACAGCGCGCCGATGCCGCCCGGGGATCCGCAAGCCATTCGGTAGCTGCGCGCGGGGCGGTCGGCGCGGTGGAACCGTGGAGCAGCACCGTTCCAGGGTGCCACGCTCCGCCCGGCCGGGTTCGCGGTTCCGGCGGGCACGGGTCCAGAGGGCGGAACGCGCGGGCGCCGGATTCACCGCTCGCGTAGATTGCGGGGGCTGGGCGAGGCCGAATCATTGGGGATGGACGTGTCAGGCGCAAGGCAGGGTGTCGCAGAGGCCCGCAGGATCGTGGTCAAGGTCGGTTCCTCATCCCTCACCACGGCGGCGGGTGGCCTCGACGCGGACCGCGTCGACGCGCTCGTCGACGTACTGGCCAAGGTGAGGAGCGGCGGGGAGCGCGAGATCGTGCTCGTCTCCAGCGGCGCCATCGCGGCCGGGCTCGCCCCGCTCGGACTGCTGCGCCGGCCCAAGGACCTGGCGAGACAGCAGGCCGCCGCCAGTGTCGGCCAGGGGCTGCTCGTCGCCCGCTACACCGCCTCCTTCGCGCGGTACGGCGTGCGCGTCGGCCAGGTGCTGCTCACCAGCAACGACACCAGCCGCCGCGCCCACTACCGCAACGCCTACCGCACCCTCGACCAGCTCCTGGACATGGGCGCGCTCCCGGTCGTCAACGAGAACGACACCGTCGCCACCGACGAGATCCGGTTCGGCGACAACGACCGGCTCGCCGCGCTCGTCGCCCATCTCGTCCGCGCGGATCTGCTGGTCCTCCTCTCGGACGTGGACGGCCTGTACGACGGCGACCCCAGCACCCCGGGCACCTCGCGGGTCGCCGAAGTGGCCGGCCCCGAGGACCTCGCGGGCGTCACCATCGGCAGCGCCGGGAAGGCGGGCGTCGGCACCGGCGGCATGGTCACCAAGGTCGAGGCCGCCCGGATCGCGACGGCCGCCGGAGTCCCCGTCGTCCTCACCTCGGCGAGCCGGGTGGCCGACGCCCTGGCCGGACGCGACACCGGCACGTACTTCCACCGCACCGGACGCCGCTCGGCGGACCGGCTGCTCTGGCTCGCCCACGCCTCCACCCCGCAGGGCTCACTGACCCTGGACGACGGGGCCGTGCGGGCGGTCGTCGAACGCCACAGCTCACTGCTGCCCGCCGGAATCGCCTCGGTCGAGGGTGAGTTCACTGCCGGTGACCCGGTGGAACTGCGCGATCTCGAAGGCCGGCCCGTGGCCCGCGGACTCGTCAACTTCGACGCCAAGGAGATCCCGCAGCTGCTCGGCCGTTCCACCCGGGACCTGGCCCGGGAGCTCGGTCCGGCCTACGAGCGCGAAGTCGTACACAGGGACGATCTGGTCGTACTGCACGCCTGACAGGCAACTGAAACGGCTGAAAGTCCAGCCTTGGGGCAGAGACCTTCACGAAAACCGCCCCATCCCCGGCCGCGGACTGGTCAACTTTGTAACGGGGAAACAGCGGGGTACAGCACAGCAAACGCATTCACAGGAGGCCGCCGGTGAGACGAGCGCGCCCGGGGGCGCCGCCCCGAGGAACGGGTGGCCGGGCCCTGACCAGCGTCGGAACAGGTGCCGGCTTCGACGGGAGCCGGACCACGGAGCGAGGGGACGACCGGAACACCGGGCCCGAGCAGACGGTGGTGAAGGAGGAACGCACCCCGTCGAGGCTGTGGCACATCACGCTCAGCGTCTCGGGAGCCGCCATTCCCCTGAAGGAGGTCAGACGCGGGCTCGAACAGCTCGCGCACGACCACCCCTTCCTGCTGACCAGCAGATACGCCAACGACCACGCGGAGATCCGCTACTGGGAGGAGGCCCGCGATCTGCACGACGCGGCGGCCGTCGCGCTGCGGCTGTGGGGCGAACACCGCTCCACGGCCAGGCTTCCGCCCTGGGAGATCGTCGGTCTGGAGGTCATCGACCGCGAGACGTACCACCAGCGTGTCGCCGAGGGATACGGGCCGCCCCCGGCCGCCCCGGTCGGAGTGCACCCGTACTGAGCACGGCGGCCCCGGGACGGTGCCCGCATCGCGGACACCGTCCCGGGGTGGTTGTCTCGCATCACGGGATAAGTGACGGATGCCCGCAGTGTGCGCACTACCCTGCGGGCATGACCACGCTCTCGCCGTACGACAACATGTCCCCGGTCGCCCAGGCCGCCTACCGGGCCCGCTCCGCCGCTGCCGACATCGCGCCGCTGCCGCGCGCGGCGAAGGACGACGCGCTGCTGGCCATCGCGGACGCGCTGGAGGTGCGAACGGGCGAGATCGTCACGGCCAACGCCGAGGACGTCGCCCGCGCCCGCGAGGCCGGGACCAGCGAGTCGATCATCGACCGGCTCACCCTCACCCCGGAGCGGATCCGCGCGATCGCCGCCGATGTACGGGACGTGGCGGCGCTGCCCGACCCGGTCGGCGAGGTCGTCCGAGGCTCGACCCTGCCCAACGGCATCGACCTGCGTCAGGTCCGGGTGCCGCTCGGCGTCGTCGGGATCATCTACGAGGCCCGGCCCAATGTGACGGTCGACGCCGCGGCCCTCTGCCTGAAGTCCGGCAACGCCGTCCTGCTGCGCGGCTCCTCCTCCGCGTACTCCTCCAACGTCGCGCTCGTCCGGGTGCTGCGCGACGCCGTCGGCGGCTCCGGGCTTCCGGCCGACGCGGTGCAGCTGGTCCCGGGCGAGAGCCGTGACTCGGTACGGGAACTGATGCGCGCCCGCGGTCTGGTCGACGTCCTCATCCCGCGCGGCGGCGCCTCGCTGATCCGTACGGTGGTCGAGGAATCCACCGTGCCGGTCATCGAGACCGGCACCGGGAACTGCCATGTGTACGTGGACGCGCAGACCGACCTCGACATGGCCGTCGACATCCTGATCAACTCCAAGGCGCAGCGCCCGAGCGTCTGCAACGCCGCCGAGACGCTCCTGGTCCACAAGGACGTCGCCTCGCGGTTCCTGCCGCGCGCCCTGGACGCGCTGGCCGACGCGGGCGTGACCGTCCACGGCGACGAGCGGGTGCTCGCATACGCCGAGGGGTCCAAGGCCACCGTGGTCGAGGCGACGCCGGAGGACTGGGAGACCGAGTACCTCTCCTACGACATCGCCGCGGCCGTCGTGGAGTCGCTGGACGCGGCCGTCGCGCACATCCGGCTCTGGTCCTCCGGCCACACCGAGGCGATCGTGACCACCTCCCAGGCCGCGGCCCGCCGCTTCACCCAACTGGTGGACTCCACGACGGTGGCCGTGAACGCCTCCACCCGCTTCACCGACGGAGGTCAGTTCGGCTTCGGCGCCGAGATCGGCATCTCCACGCAGAAGCTGCACGCCAGGGGCCCGATGGGCCTGCCGGAGCTCACCTCGACGAAGTACATCGTGACGGGCGACGGCCATGTGCGGTGACCTTCGGGTGACCTTCGGTGGCCGGTGAATGTTGCGGGCTCCCTGCCCAGAACGACCCGGCGGGGCTAGTCTGGAGCCGTGCCGGACGACGTGGGGGGCAGGCCGTTCCCGGACGGCTGGGAGCCCGACGACGACCGCGGGGGCGCGGACGAGGACTTCGCCTCCGTGGTGTTCGACGAGGACTTCGTACGGGCCGCCGAGATCCATGAGCCGACCGCCGTGGAGCGGTTGCTGGCAGCCGCGCAGGCGCGCGCCGAGGCCGAGGCCTCCCGGGCGCGCGCGGGCGGCGGCCCCATGGACGACGACCTCTACGACGAGGGGTACGGCCCCGGCGCGTACGGCCGGGGCCCCTACGGCGATCCGCTGGACCCCGATGACGACGCGTACGCCGGCGGCCCCTACGGGCGCCACGGCGGCGCTCTGCGGCCGTACCGGGGTGCGGCGCGCTGGCACCGGCCGGTGGCCTGGCTGCTCGCCGTGCTGATGGGCATCGGAATGGTCGCGCTGGCCTTCAGTGCCGTCTACCGCAATACATCGGGAAGCCGCGAGGACCCCGCCCCGCCGCCTGCCACGACCGGCGTGGACAGCGCCCCCGGTGCCACCCCCTCGGTTTCCACGGGCAACCCGCGCCCCACGGTGTCCGCTCTACCCCGCATGGACTGAGCAACGCGCCGACAACCGGGCCGCGACGCATTCCGCGCGCCTCCAGGTGCCCCACGCGCCCCACGTATCCCACGCGTTTCATGTGTGACCATGTCTGCCCGTTCATGACCGTTTACGTACCGCTCTCTCCGTATATTCCTCGCTCTCCTCGTGTTCCGCGCACGCGCTGAAGGCGTGCCTGCGGGCTTCGGCGGAACTCCCGGTCGTTTCTCCCGTGGTTCTCTCGCGGCTGGGCGTTTACCCCGGTCGTAATCGACCTACCCTGAAGGTGTGACCCCTCTCTCCGAGGGGGCTTCTCACTCGTCCGTACATGTGCAGTCGTGCGACGTCATACGAACTCATGAGGGGCAGGCCCTGTCCGAGGCCGTTCGGCCGGAGCAGAGCGAAGCGTTTCGGCCCCGGTCGGTGACGTGGAGTCGGGAGAAGTCATGGCAGGCCGCGGAGAACCACCAGAAGGTCCGCCCGAGAGTCCGGCGGGCGGCGGTGAGGACGAGTACCGGTCACTCGTCTTCGACGAGTCGTTCGTGCGTGCTGCCCGGCTGAAGGAATTCTCCGCCCAGGAGCGGATGGGAGACCACGCCCCTGCCGTGCGCAGCCTGCCGGGCCGGCGTCTGCGCACCGGACCCAGAGCCGCCATCGCCCTCGTCCTCCTGATCGCCCTGGCCTTCGGAATGGCCGTGTACATGGGTCTTCGCCATCCCTACGAGGCGCCCGTCGGCAGACGGGCCGAGCCGCTGAGGTCGACCGTCGTACCCCTGGCGCCCCAGGGCGCCGTACCGGGCGGAACTGCTGCTGCCCTCCTCGCCAAGAGCCCCGCCGCACACTTCGGAAAAGGTGCCGCAGGCATCAATCTGCCGGTGATCAGGCGGACGGACAACTTCTCGGACAGCCAGGTGGCGACCGCCCTGACCACGGTCAAGGACTATCTGGTGGCTTCCTCTCTGGACCCCGACGTGCTCTCCGGCGCCTCGGCGCGCCCGGTGGAACTGCTGCTCGATCCCGATCAGACCGCCCAGTTCGAGCGCAGCATGAACCGGCCGCAGGACGACGGGCAGCATGCCGCGACCGGGTGGCTGGTGCGGTTCGACCCGGCGAAGGTGGCCCTGGCCGGTCCGGACATCCGGGTCCGGGGCACTCTGAGCTACACCGAGGAGGGGTCCGACACGCTGGAAGTGGTGTCGGACCACACCTTCACCTACACGCTCCGCCCGGTTGCCGCGGGGCCCCAACCGGCGGGCGGCGCCTCGCTCTTCACCGTACGGCGCGAGCTACACTTCCGCTTCGACCGGGAGGACCTGCGGCTGCACCGGCTGGAGCTGCGCACCAGCTTCGTCCAGGCCGGACCGCAGGCGTGCCCGGCGGACACCACCGGTGCGCTGCGCCCGCTGCTCGCCGGGCAGCACGCCGTCTCCCGCGGCCCCGCGGGCACCGACCCGTACGCGACGGGCCGGCCCACGGCAGCGCTCTGCGGGACCCTGGCGGTCAGCTCCCCGCAGTCCCCGGCCCAGTCCCCGTCCCCGGCCCATCCGAGTTCCGGGGCTCCTCCGGCCCCGCAGAGCCGTCCGTAGCCCCGCCCTTGCCGGCCGAGCTCCCGCCCTGGCCGGTGAACTTGTCGCGGAGCTTGCCACCCAGATCCCCGGCGCCCCCCGCTATGTCGCCGACCAGCTTCAGCAGCGGATCCTTGCTGCTGCGCACCGTGTCCGCGTAGTGGGCCGCGGACTCCCGGAAGGAGTCGGTCACCGAGGTGTCCTTGTCCTCGTCGCGCCGCGGGTAGTGGCCGTCCATGATCCGCTGGTAGTCGCGGGTCTCGGACCACTTCTTCAGCTCGGCCGCGCGCACCGTGGTGAACGGGTGGGAGCGGGGCAGCAGGTTGAGGATCTTGAGCAC
Source organism: Streptomyces sp. NPDC006510 (assembly GCF_040611955.1). NCBI lineage: Bacteria > Bacillati > Actinomycetota > Actinomycetes > Kitasatosporales > Streptomycetaceae > Streptomyces > Streptomyces sp. NPDC006510. The sequence goes on from NZ_JBEXPH010000083.1 coordinate 23,076, forward strand.
CGAGTCCCGCAGATCGCCGCCCTTCTCGTACTCGTCGGCCTGGGCGAGGAAGGCGTCCACGTTCATCTCGTGGAGATGATTGCCACCCGCTATCTTCATCAGACCGCGCATCGACGCCTGAAGATCCTGGCCTACGAGCAGCCCGGCCCGGTCGGCCGACAGCTCGGACTTGCGGAACCACTCGCGCAGCGCTGTCACGATCGCCATGATCGCGACGTTGCCGAGCGGGATCCAGGCGACCTTCAGCGCGATATTGGTGAGGAACAGCAGGATCGTGCGGTACACCGCGTGACCGGAGAGCGCGTGTCCCACCTCGTGGCCGATGACGGCCCGCATCTCCTCCTCGTCGAGCAGCTCCACCAGCCCCGTCGTCACCACGATGATCGGCTCGTCGAGGCCGATGCACATGGCGTTGGGCTGCGGGTCCTGGGTGACGTACATCGGCGGGACCTTCTCCAGGTCCAGGATGTAACAGGCGTCCCGAAGCATGTCGTTGAGGTGGGCGAACTGCGCGTCGCTCACCCGGACGGAGTCGGAGAGGAAGAGCAGGCGAAGGCTGCGCTCGGGCAGCAGGCCGCTCAGTGTCTTGAACACGGTGTCGAAACCGCTCAGCTTGCGCAGGGCCACCAGGGCCGAGCGGTCCGCCGGGTGCTCATAGGCCCGGGACGAAATCCCTGCGAAGCGCCTGCGCTGCCTGCTCGGCACGTTCTCGTGGCTCTCGTTGCCGCGTTCGGTCATGAATGGGCCCCCTGTTCGTACGAGATGTCTCTCGCCCCCTGACAAATCCCAGCGTAGGTGCTGGAGCTACGGTGTGCGGGGGGCTGTGGATAACTGAGGAGACGCTCGACATGCCGCACAACGTTGCTCTGCTCGCCGCCGCATCCGGAGATCAGGGGCCCGGCAGCACGCTTCGTATCGTGCTGCTCGCCTCGCTCGTCGGAGCCGTGCTGCTCGGCTGGTTCCTGCTCCGCGGATACCGCAACGACGACAACAACGACTGAGTCGGCGTGAGCGTGCCCGGGACGCACGCATACGATGTGCGCGATGTCTTCCTTCCGACTCCCGAGCGATAGGTCCTGCCGAAGATGAGCCTCACGAGCACCGCGCACCAGCTGGTCACTCTCGCCTCCGAGGGCGGCGAGCACGGTGGCAACCACGAAAGCCTCAGCCCGTATCTCACCGGGGGCGGTGCGTTCGTCGTGCTGATGCTCCTGCTGTGGATCACCACTCGCTTCAACCGCGACCGCTGAGGCGAAGGCGTACAGCTGTGCCAGTAGGCTCTGCACGCATGGGAGAGCAGGAAGTGCCTACCGGCCGCGGAAAGCGCCGACTCGGCGTGATGGGCGGGACGTTTGACCCGATCCATCATGGACACCTGGTGGCGGCCAGCGAAGTGGCCGCCCAGTTCCACCTCGACGAGGTGATCTTCGTTCCGACCGGGCAGCCGTGGCAGAAGAGCCACAAGCATGTCTCCCCGGCGGAGGACCGTTATCTGATGACGGTCATCGCGACGGCGTCCAACCCGCAATTCTCGGTCAGCCGGAGCGACATCGACCGCAGCGGGCCGACGTACACGATCGATACTCTGCGGGACCTGCGCGCGATCCATGGCGACGCGGACCTCTTCTTCATCACCGGTGCCGACGCGCTCTCCCAGATCCTCACCTGGCGGGACGCCGACGAGCTGTTCTCGCTCTCCCACTTCATCGGTGTGACGCGGCCGGGGCATGTGCTCACGGACGCCGGGCTGCCGGAGGGCGGGGTCTCCCTCGTGGAGGTTCCCGCGCTCGCGATCTCGTCCACGGACTGCCGTGAGAGGGTCGCCCAGGGGGATCCGGTCTGGTACTTGGTGCCGGACGGCGTGGTCCGCTACATCGACAAGCGCCAGCTGTACCGCGGCGAATGAGCGACGCAGAGGGGCACCGGTGAACGACCGACAGAACCCGTACGACCCGTACTACCAGCAGCCGCAGATCATCGGCTACGACGAGTACGGGCAGCCGGTGTACCAGCAGCCGCAGCACGTCCAGCCGCAGGCGTACGACCCGTACGCGTCCCAGCAGCAGCCAGGACACCCATCGCAGCAGGCCCGGCAGCAGCCGCAACAGGCCGAGCAGGGGTACGGCTACGACCCGTACGCCCAGCCCCAGCAGCCGCAGCACGTCCAGCCGCAGGCGTACGACCCGTACGCGTCCCAGCCGCAGCAGCAACCCCAACAGCCGCAACAGCAGGCGTACGGCGGTTATGACGGCTATGGCTACGACACCGGTCAGCAGGCCGCCGCGGTCGACACCACCGAGCAGTGGAACATCCCGCAGCAGGCGGCCGCGCAGCCGTCCCCGCCCACACCCGCTGCGACCCCGCCGCAACCCGGGCCCGAGCCCGGCGCCGACGCGGAACCGGATGCGGCCGTTCCCGGACAGCGCCGCGCCGACCGCGACTACCGCACGGAGCAGTTCTCCTTCATCGAGGAGCCCGATGAGGACTCCGAAGACGTCATCGACTGGCTGAAGTTCACCGAGAGCCGCAGTGAGCGGCGCGAGGAGGCACGGCGTCGCGGCCGCAACCGCATGGTCGCGCTGATAGTCGTGGTGGCCCTGATCGTGGTCGGCGGTGTCGGCTACCTCTGGTCCGCCGGAAAGATCCCGGGCCTGTCCGGCTCGGAGAAGGACAACACGGCATCGACGGGCCCGCAGCAGCGGGACGTCATCGTGCTCCATCTGCACAACACCAAGAAGGGCGGCACCTCCACGGCGCTGCTCGTCGACAATGTGACGACCAAACAGGGCACCACGGTCCTGCTCCCCAACTCGCTCGCGGTCGCCGATGACAACGGCACCACGACCACCCTCGGCAAGTCCGTCGAGGACGACGGCACCACCGGCACCCGCGATGCCATCGACACACTGCTCGGTACCGACATCAGCGGCACGTGGCGGCTCGACACCCCGTATCTGGAGACCCTCGTCGATCTGGTCGGCAACATCGAGGTCGACACCGACACCGACGTGCCGGATGCGAAGAAGGGTGCTTCCCCTCTGGTGAAGAAGGGCGAGGCGCAGACCCTGAGCGGCCAGATGGCCGTCGCGTACGCCACCTACCGGGGGCCGGGCGAGGCCGAGACGAAGCAGCTCATGCGGTTCGGGCAGGTCGTGCGGGGCGTTCTGCGGAAGGTCTCGGACGATCCGAAGACCGCCACGGTCACCGTGCAGACGCTGGCGCAGATCCTCGACCCGTCGCTCCCCGAGAAGGACCTGGGCGCCTCCCTGGCGAAGCTCGCCCAGCACGCCAAGGTCGGCGACTACAAGACGGCACTGCTGCCGGTGCAGGCCGATGGATCACTCACCGACGCGGCCACCGAGAGCGTCGTCAAGGACATCCTGGGCGGCACGGTCAAGGCTCCGGCCGCGGACGCGGCGGTGCGGGTCGGCATCAAGAACGCCACCGGGAACGAGGACGGCACGGAGTCCGCGCGGATCAAGCTGGTCAACGGCGGCTATGCCTACGTCGGCGGTGGGACGACCGGGGCCGTGGCACAGTCCGAGGTGGTCTACAAGACCGCGGCGGACAAGGAGAAGGCGACGCAGGTCGCCAGGACCCTGGGGCTGCCGGCGGACGCGGTGAAGCAGGGCAAGCCCGCCGCGAACGTGGATGTGTCCGTCGTGCTCGGCCAGAACTACGAGATCAAATGACCCGTTTCCGGCCGCCCGGATGACGTCGATTTGGTCGTCGAACATTCACTGCGTGGGCTGTCGGCGGTCCGTGAGACCCTAGAGGTCGACCTGACCGCCGACGAAAGCCTGCTTGTGACCGCCACGGACCGCTCCATCGAGCTCATCAACGCCGCCGCCCAGGCGGCCGCCGACCGGCTCGCGCACGACATCATTGCGTACGACGTCAGCGACGTGCTGTCGATCACGGACGCCTTCCTGCTGGCCTCGGCCCCCAACGACCGCCAGGTCAAGTCGATCGTCGACGAGATCGAGGAGCGGCTCCAGAAGGAGCTCGGCGCCAAGCCGGTACGCCGCGAGGGCGACCGCGACGCGCGCTGGATCCTCCTCGACTACGTCGACATCGTCATCCACGTCCAGCACAGCGAGGAGCGGGTCTTCTACGCGCTGGAGCGCCTCTGGAAGGACTGCCCCGAGATCGCGCTTCCCGAGGACGCCGTCAAGACCCGCGGCAAGGCCGAGGAGCACGCCCGGCTCACCGGCAGCACGGAAGGTGAGCAGAGCTGAACGGCAGCGGAAGCGGCAGGGGCCGCAGGATCGTCCTCTGGCGCCACGGCCAGACGGCATGGAACCTGGAGCGCAGGTTCCAGGGCTCCACGGACATCGCGCTCACCGAGGCCGGAGTCGGGCAGGCCCAGCGGGCCGCCCGGCTGCTGGCCCCGCTGAAGCCGGATGCGATCGTCGCCTCCGATCTGCAGCGGGCGGCGGCCACCGCCGCCGAGCTCGCCGCGATCACCGGCCTCGAAGTCGCGCACGACGCGGGACTGCGCGAGACCTACGCGGGCGCCTGGCAGGGCCTCACCCATGAGGAGATCGTCGGGCAGTACGGCGAGCAGTACGCCGCATGGAAGCGCGGCGAGGCCGTGCGCCGCGGCGGCGGTGAGCTGGAGACCGAGGTCGCCGACCGGGCCGCCCCGGTCGTGCTCGGACACGCCGACAAGCTGCCCGAGAACGGCACGCTCGTCGTGGTCAGCCACGGCGGCACCATCCGCACCACCATCGGCCGGCTGCTGGGCCTGGAGGCGCACCACTGGGAAGGGCTCGGTGGGCTCTCCAACTGCTGCTGGTCGGTGCTGGGCGAGGGCGCGCGGGGCTGGCGCCTGCTGGAGCACAACGCCGGCACGCTGCCCGAGCCGGTGCTCGGCGACGACACCTAGGGTCTTTCGTTCGGATCAGGCCGGACCAGGGAGCCGGGTCCGGCGCCGCGCTTCTCCGTGTTGTCGCCGGTCGCCAGGGCCCACTCCTGCGCCGTGTGGCGGCAGCGGAACCCGGCGTCGGCCGGATTTCACTTTCTGGCAGGTCACAGGCTAAAGTTCTTCTTGTTCGCAGCGCGGAAACGCAGAGAAACACAGTGAACAGCGGGGCTATAGCTCAGTTGGTAGAGCGCCTGCATGGCATGCAGGAGGTCAGGAGTTCAATTCTCCTTAGCTCCACAATCAAGATCCCGTCCCGGCAGGGGGCGGGATCTTTGTATTCCATCCCCTGCCGAGGATCCGCTCGGTCCTGGCCCCTGCTGTCCATGGCGGCGCCCGGCCGCGCGTGAGTTCGCTCAACCCTCCCGGCGCCGCCGCAACACGGCCACCCGTGCCTTGCTCTCCTCGTCCGCCGGTGTGTACGCCACGATCCGGCACTCCGGCAGCCCGTTGACGGACAGCGACACCGAGGTCATCCGTATGTCCCCGGAAGATGCCCAGTGCCGGAAGGTCTTCACCCGGGGCCCGGGCGGGGCGACGTCCCCGCTGCGCCACAGCTCGGCGAAGTACGGGCTGGCGGCCGAGAGCTGTTCGACGAACGACTCCCAGGCGGGCTCGCCCGTATGGCGCCCGTACGCGCCCCGCAGCGTGGCCACCATGATCGGCAGCTCCTGCGTCCGGTGGACGACGGGACAGGCCTCCTCGGACACCGTGAACAGCGTCCACAGCACGTTGCGGACCCCCGTTCCCACGATCTCGGGGACGGCGAAAAGGTCGCGATAGGCGGGGTTGGTGGCCAGGACGTCGTATCTCGTGTTGTAGACCACGGCGGGGTGCGGATCGAGCGCGTCGATGATGCCCTGGATCTCCGGCCCCACCTCGATCGCGTCGGACTGCCTGCCGGGCGCGCAGGCCACCTCCGCCAGGTGGTAGAGGTGTTCGCGCTCCGACGCGTCCAGCCGGAGGGTGCGCGCCACGGCGTCCAGTACTTGCGGTGACGCGTTGATGGGACGGCCCTGCTCCAGCCAGGTGTACCAGGTGACACCGACACCGGAGAGCTGCGCGACCTCCTCGCGACGCAGGCCCGGGGTGCGACGGCGTAGCCCGGGTGGCATGCCCACATCGGCGGGTGTCACCCGCGCCCGTCGATTGCGCAGAAAGGCCGCGAGCTCCGGACGCCGCCGGTGCCGGCCCGCAGGATCCGCACCGGCATACCGGCTCGCCGGATCGGCCGTCCCCTGTGTCGCCTGATGTGTCGTCATCGTAGTAACACCCCCATGTTCGGTGCCCGGCAGGGGAGTTGCCAGGTGCTGCCAGTACCAGCATCAGCGGGCTCTCGTTACCCGTATGCGTCCACGGTCAGGCTCGATGCCATGACGACGGCCTCCGAGACAACTCCACGTTCCGTAACCAGTAAAGACTCCACCACTGACAACCGCTCCGGGAGAGTGCTCGCCCTGGTGCTCGCGGCTCAGTTCATGGCACTGCTCGACATCTTCATCGTCAATGTCGCCGCCCCGACGATCCAGAGCGAACTCGGCGCTTCCGGCGCCGGGTTGCAGCTCATCGTGGCCGGCTACACCATCACGTACGCGGTGCTGCTCATCACCGGCGCCAGGCTCGGCGACCTGCTCGGACACAGCCGGGCCCATCTGGCCGGGCTCGGCGTCTTCACCGCGGCCTCGCTCGCCTGCGGACTCGCCGCGGGAGCAGGGCAGTTGATCGCCTTCCGGCTGGTGCAGGGCGCGGCCGCGGCGGTGATGATTCCGCAGGTGCTCAGCCTCATTCAGCGCCACTTCACCGGTGAGGCGCGGATCCGGGCGCTCGGCGCCTACAGCGCGGTGCTCGCCACCGGAGCGGCTGCCGGGCAGGTGGTCGGTGGGGTACTGGTCAGCGCAGATCTGTTCGGCGCGGGATGGCGGCCGGTCTTCCTGGTGAACGTGCCGATCGGGATCGTTCTGCTGGTGCTCGGCATCCGTGTGCTGCCGCGCGAACCGCGTACCGCGCCCGGCCGGGCCCAGGCGCGGGCCCGCGGGCTCGATCTGCCGGGACTGGTGCTGCTCGCCGCCGCTGTCACGCTGCTCACCGTTCCCCTGGTGCTCGGGCAGGAGTTGGGCTGGCCGGTCTGGTCCCGGGTCTGCATGGCCGCCTCCGCGGGGTTCTTCGCCGGGTTCGTCGGATTCGAGTCGCGGCTGGCCGCGCGCGGTGGTGCACCCCTGATCGCACCCAGGGTGCTGCGCGTTCCCGGTATCGCCCGAGCCGCGCTGCGCATTCTTTTGGTGATGGCGATCAACGCGGGCTTCCTCTTTGCGATGACGCTGCACGTCCAGGGAGGTCTGGGGTACTCACCGTTGCGTGCGGGGCTGATGTTCGCGCCGACCGCGTTGGTGTTCGGTGTGACCGGACTGACCTGGCGACGGTGGCCAACCGGGCTCCAAGGGGCCCTGGTGCCCGGCGGGTTCGTGCTCGTGGCCGCCGCCGCCACGGCTGTCGGGCTGCTGATGCGTGGCGACGGTGACGGCGGGCCCGCGCTGTATGCGGCCTTCGCGATGGTGGGCGCCGGCCTGGCGCTGGGCTTCAGCCCCACCCTCACGAGGGCGCTGGCGGACGTACGTCCCAAGGACGCGGCGGATGCGAGCGGCGTACTGGTGACGGTCACCCAGCTCGGACAGCTGACCGGGGTTGCCGCGTTCGGCACGCTCTATCTCAACCGCCTTGATGCGCAAGGGGTGCAGGGGTCGGGGCATGCGTTGTGGATATGCGCCCTCGCGCTCTCCGCGGCCGCTGCGGCAGGTGCGGTGGTGGGTCTCGTGCGGCGTCGTTGAGCGGCCGGAACTCCGGCGGGCTGCCCCCCTTGCGGGGTCATGGCAGAATCGGAGCGCCGGAGGGGGCGACGGACCGAACGGGAGGGAGCGCGATGCCTGCGAGCCGCCACGAGGTCCCGGACCTGCTCCTTGTTCCAGGATTCCGCGCTCCCGGAGCTCCTGGATTCCCCGCTTCCGGAGATCCCGGATCCCCCGTCCCCGGATTCACCGCAGTCCCCGGACGCCGCGCCGAGAGCGGCGGAGCCCTCTGCGTGTGCTCCGCCCGCGGCCAAATCCGGAGCTGACCCATGGGTGCACACAGGCGGAAATGCGACTGGTGCGGCAGCGGTACGCCCATCGTCAGGGACATGGACCCGATCAATCCGGAGTACCAGTACTGGTGCGAGGAGTGTGCGCGGGCGCTGATCATAAAGGGCGACCCGATCGAGACCTATCGGGAGCTGGAGGGGGAGCCGATCTACGGTCGGCTCCTGGAGGAGCACTGCACGCTCAAGCGCTTCTACTCCTTCGCGAGGGCCTGAGCCCTTCAGCGCTGCCGCCCGCCGACCTTGACCCCAGGTACTGCGAAATCGGTCAAATCGGTACGGCCGGGAATCGATTTGGTGGACGGGTGGGGTCACCGGTAATGTTCTCGATGTCGCCGGGGAAACCAGGCGGCACACAGTACGGGGCTATAGCTCAGTTGGTAGAGCGCCTGCATGGCATGCAGGAGGTCAGGAGTTCAATTCTCCTTAGCTCCACAGTGAAGTACGAGAAGCGGGTCACTCATACAGAGTGACCCGCTTCTCGTATGCCCGCTTGCGTCGATCAGGACCGTCGCCACATCCTCGGTGCGTGTGCCCGTCACTCCCGCCACCCCGTCCCATGGTTCGGTCGCGCCCGGCCCCGTTCCGGGCCCGTGCGGTACCCTGACGCCATGCGTGCCGTACGCCTTCTGCTTAGCGAGCCGCGCTGATCAGTCCCGACCGGTGAGAATGCCTGGTCGGAATCGGCGCGGCGTCCCCTCCTGTGCGAGGGGATTTTTCGTTTCCGTAGACGCGTGTCCGTAGACATGGGCGCCGGCAGATGACGATCGATGGAGCTTTGAGGATCATGAGCGAGACGACTTCCGCAGCCGAGACGGCTGCGCCGCACCGCTACACGGCGGCGATGGCCGCCGACATCGAGGCACGCTGGCAGGACTTCTGGGACGCCGAGGGCACGTACGAGGCGCCGAACCCGACCGGTGACCTGGCGAGCGATCCGGAGCTGGCGGCCAGGCCGAAGAAGTTCATCATGGACATGTTCCCGTACCCCTCGGGTGCGGGCCTGCACGTCGGGCACCCGCTGGGCTACATCGCCACCGATGTCTTCGCCCGCCACCAGCGGATGACCGGGCACAACGTGCTGCACACCCTGGGCTTCGACGCCTTCGGCCTGCCCGCGGAGCAGTACGCGGTGCAGACCGGCACGCACCCCCGGGTCTCCACCGAGGCCAACATCGAGAACATGACCGCTCAGCTGCGCCGGCTGGGCCTGGGCCACGACAAGCGCCGCTCGTTCGCCACGATCGAGTCGGAGTACTACAAGTGGACCCAGTGGATCTTCCTGCAGATCTTCAACTCCTGGTACGACACCGAGGCCGACCGGGCCCGCCCGATCGCCGAACTGGTCGCGCAGTTCGAGAGCGGTGCACGCCCCACCCCGGACGGCCGTGACTGGAGCGCGCTGAGCGCCGCCGAGCGCGCGGACGTCCTGGGCGAGTACCGCCTGGCGTACGCCTCCGACGCGCCCGTCAACTGGTCGCCCGGCCTGGGCACCGTGCTGGCCAATGAAGAAGTGACGGCCGACGGCCGCTCCGAGCGCGGCAACTTCCCTGTGTTCAAGGCCAAGCTGCGCCAGTGGAACATGCGCATCACCGCCTACGCCGACCGGCTGCTGAACGACCTGGACGGGCTGGACTGGCCCGAGGCCATCAAGCTGCAGCAGCGCAACTGGATCGGGCGTTCCGAAGGCGCCCGCGTCGACTTCCCGGTCGACGGCGCCGGCAACATCACCGTCTTCACCACCCGCCAGGACACCCTGTTCGGTGCCACCTACATGGTGCTGGCGCCCGAGCACGAGCTGGTCGAACGGATCACTCCGGCCGCCTGGCCCGAGGGCACCCACGCGGTATGGACCGGAGGTTACGCCTCCCCGGCCGAGGCCGTCGCCGCGTACCGCAAGCTGGCCGCCGCCAAGTCCGACGTGGAGCGGCAGGCCGAGGCCAAGGACAAGACCGGTGTCTTCACCGGTGCGTACGCGACCAACCCGGTCAGCGGCGAGAAGGTGCCCGTCTTCATCGCCGACTACGTCCTGATGGGCTACGGCACCGGCGCGATCATGGCCGTGCCGGCGCACGACGCGCGCGACTTCGCCTTCGCGCGCGCCTTCGAGCTGCCGATGCGCTGTGTCGTCGAGCCGTCGGACGACCGCGGCACGGACCCCTCGACGTGGGACGACGCCTTCGGCTCGTACGACGCGAAGCTGGTCAACTCCGCCAACGACGAGATCTCGCTGGACGGTCTGGGCGTCGTCGACGCCAAGGCGCAGATCACCGAGTGGCTGACGGCACACGGCGTCGGCGAGGGCACCGTCAACTTCCGGCTGCGCGACTGGCTGTTCAGCCGCCAGCGCTACTGGGGCGAGCCCTTCCCGATCGTCTACGACGAGGACGGCACCGCCCACCCGCTGCCCGAGTCGATGCTGCCGCTGGAACTGCCGGAGGTCGACGACTACTCGCCGCGCACCTTCGACCCCGACGACGCCGACACCCAGCCCGAGACCCCGCTGTCCCGGAACGCCGACTGGGTCAACGTCACCCTGGACCTGGGCGACGGCAATGGCCCGAAGAAGTACCGCCGCGAGACCAACACCATGCCCAACTGGGCGGGCTCCTGCTGGTACGAGCTGCGCTATCTGGACCCGAACAACGACCGGAAGCTGGTTGACCCGGCGATCGAGCAGTACTGGATGGGCCCGCGCGAGGGGCAGCCGACCGGCGGTGTCGACCTGTACGTCGGCGGCGCCGAGCACGCGGTCCTGCACCTGCTGTACGCCCGCTTCTGGTCCAAGGTGCTGCACGACCTGGGACACATCTCGTCCGCCGAGCCGTTCCACAAGCTGTACAACCAGGGCATGATCCAGGCGTTCGTCTACCGGGACAGCCGCGGCATCGCGGTACCGGCCGCCGAGGTCGAGGAGCGCGACGGAAAGTTCTACTACCAGGACGAGAAGGTCAGCCGCGTCCTGGGCAAGATGGGCAAATCCCTGAAGAACGCCGTCACGCCGGACGAGATCTGCGCCGAGTACGGGGCGGACACGCTGCGCCTGTACGAGATGGCGATGGGCCCGCTGGACGTGTCGCGGCCGTGGGACACGCGCGCCGTCGTCGGCCAGTACCGGCTGCTGCAGCGGCTGTGGCGCAATGTCGTCGACGAGGAGTCCGGTGCGGTCACCGTCGTCGACACGGAGCCGGACGAGGAGACGCTGCGTGCGCTGCACAAGGCGATCGACGGAGTCGGCCAGGACATGGCCGGGATGCGCTTCAACACGGCGATCGCCAAGGTCACCGAGCTGAACAACCACCTGACCAAGGCGGGCGGCCCGCTGTCCCGGTCCGTCGCCGAGTCGCTGGTGCTGCTGGTGGCGCCGCTGGCCCCGCACATCGCCGAGGAGCTGTGGCGCCGACTGGGCCACACCGAGTCGGTTGTGCACCAGGACTTCCCGGTCGCCGACCCGGCGTACGTCGTGGACGAGACGGTGACCTGCGTCGTGCAGCTCAAGGGCAAGGTCAAGGCGCGCCTGGAGATCTCCCCGTCGATCACGGACGAGGAGCTGGAGGCGCTGGCCCTGGCCGACCCGGCCGTGGTGGCGGCGCTGGACGGTGCGGGTATCCGTAAGGTGATCGTGCGGGCACCGAAGCTGGTCAATATCGTCCCGGCGTGATGGCGCGGCGTCCCGCATAAGGCGCTGATGCACCCGCGCGGCGGTATGGGGGCGTTCCCCTACGGGCAGGTTGGGGGTTCCGAAGGAACCCTCGGCCTGCCCTTTCCGTTTACGGTAGAGGGGCTGGCACCGGCAGCCGAAACGACATCCGAGGGGCGCTCATGGAAGCCGTGATCCTGATTCTGGGGTTGCTCTTTTTCGCGTTCGTGGCCCTGGGCGTGTATGCGGGCGTCAAAGCCGTAGGCGCGGCGAAGCGCGGTGTGGACCGTACGATCACCCAGGCGCGCCGCACCGTCGAGGAAACCGCGTTGCGGGCCAAGAGCTACGGCCAGGTGGGCGTGGGCGGAGAGCTGGCGCAGCTGCGGCTGACACTGCGCACATCCATGCGGGCCACGCAGGAGGCGTTGCGGGCGGGAGCTGTCGAGGACGCTTCGCTCTCGGAGTCGCTGGGCCTCTTCCAGCGGCTGAGTGTGCACGGCCGGGAGCTGGACGAAGAGCTGAAGAAGCTGGAGCGTGAGCCCGACCGGGCGACCGTTGCCTCGCTGCTGCCTAGCCTGAAGCAGCGTACGGAGCGGATCACGCACTCTGCGGATTCGCTGCGGTGGGCCGCGCGTGACCGGGCGCGGCAGTTCACCGACGACGATCTGGACGCACTGAATGCGCAGATCGATGTGGAGGCGGGGGCGCTTCGGCACTGGACGGTGGAGACGGACGAGCCGGTCCGGGAGCAGGGCCGTCCGCAGGGCGATGCGAGCGGGCAGAGTCCGGGACAGGGACAGGGACAGGGACAGGGGAGTGGTCCGGTCGACGGTGTGGCCCAGGCGATCACGGCTCCGGACCCGCGACGACAGACCGGATACCCCTGGCAGAAGACGGCCCGGCCCGAAACGACGAACTGAGACGTTCGATGACCGACGGTGACAGGATGCGGACCGAAGAGATGGTCCGAAGAGATCATTCGGTCGGGGTCGGACTGCCGGGACGTGGACTCGCCAGGTAACCTCCCGCTCATGTCCCGCCATGTCGCGATCGTCACCGATTCCACGGCCTACCTGCCGCCCGAGACGATGGAGCGGCACGGCATCACCGCGGTGCCGCTGACCGTCGTCCTCGGTGATCAGGCTCTGGAGGACGGCACCGAGATCTCGGCCCGTTCCCTTGCGGTGGCGCTCCAGAAGCGTCGCCCCGTGACCACGTCCCGGCCGAGCCCCGAGGTGTTCGCCGCCGCGTACCGTGCGGCGGCCGGGGCCGGAGCCACCGGTATCGTCTCGCTGCACCTCTCGGCGGAGATCTCGGGTACGTACGATGCCGCTCTGCTCGCGGCGAAGGACGCGCAGGTTCCGGTTCGGGTGGTGGACACCGGGATGGTTGCCATGGCCCTCGGGTTCTGCGCCTTGGCGTCGGCGGAGACGGCGGAGGCGGGTGGAAGCCTGGACGAGGCGGTCGCAGCCGCGGAGAAGCGGGCCGCGGGCACCTCCGCGTACTTCTACGTCGACACTCTGGACTATCTGCGCCGCGGCGGCCGCATCGGTACCGCACAGGCGCTGCTGGGGTCGGCGCTCGCCGTGAAGCCACTGCTCCAGCTCGACGGCGGCCGTATCGAACTGCTGGAGAAGGTACGGACGGCCTCGAAGGCGATCGCGCGCCTGGAGGAGATCGTCGCGGAACGGGCGGGCAGCGGCTGCGTGGACATCGCTGTGCACCACCTGGCGGCCCCCGAGCGGGCCGAGCGGCTCGCCGAGCGGCTGCGTGAACGGGTGCCGGGGCTGGTCGATCTGCATGTGAGCGAGGTGGGTGCGGTGATCGGTGCGCACACCGGACCCGGCCTGCTCGGGGCAGTGGTCTCGCCGCGCTGACCCGGCCGGTCGGCCGCTCGCACATCAAGTGTCACCCCTCCGGGTGGCCGAGATATCCACAACTGGTTGGTTGTCCACCGGAATTGGGCCTGTTCAGCGGATTCGGGCAGATGTGCCTACCGTCGTGAGGCATGGCTCCCCGATCACATCGTGCAACCAGCGGAAGCGGCAGCGGCCCCGGCCGGGCCCCGGCCTCGGACGGCCGTGTTCGCAGCGGCCCCGGCGCCGGACCGGGTGCCGGCACCGGACCAGGCTCGGGGCCGGGTCCCGGGCCCGGTC